>JAZSQX010000067.1:0-3381 GCA_045538235.1 Eubacteriales bacterium | reverse complement strand
GAGTTGGGTCTAGTCATTGTCTTCCTAAGACCGCTTGGCCTCCGACTTAACGACTACCACGCTCTTTGGAAGAGTGCGGAGGTCGAGGATTTCGCGGTTGGTTACAGCCAAGCCAGCTTCATAGGATTCACGGAGACCGGGAATCGGGGGAACGACCGCTTCGGAACCGGTGCAGATCAGAAGCTTTGCTGCCTCGTATGTAGCGCCGCCGCATTCTACGGTGAAGCCGGAAGCCGTCTTGCCGGTGATCTTAGCGGAAGCGTTCACAACGGTAACGCCAGCGCCTCTCATCTTCGCACCAACGCCGGAAACGAGGGTTTTTACCACCTTGTCCTTGCGGTCGATGACCTTGGCATGGTCGATCTTCGCACCTTCGACGGTCACGCCGTAAGCATCGCCGTGGTGAGCGTAGTCAAAAATCTTAGCGGAGTAAAGCAGGGTCTTGGTGGGGATGCAGCCTTCGTTGAGGCAAACGCCGCCCAGAGCCCGTTCTTCGCAGACGAGGGTCTTGAGACCGCCGTGAGCTGCCCGTTCTGCCGCATTGTAGCCGGCAGGACCACCGCCCAGAATGATTAAATCAAATTTTGTTTCAGCCATTGTAGTTCTCCGAATAACAATAATTTATGATATCTGCTTGGTGAAACGGATTATTTCGCCAGGAGAAGCTCGAAGTTTTCGAGAGCCGTGCAGAGTTCCTTTAAGAACTTCGCTGCGGGAGCGCCGTCCACTGCTCTGTGGTCGAAGGTAAGGGACAGACCCATAGCAGGGTACACCTTGCCGTCTGCCTTCAGCTTGTTGGTGGTGCAGCAAACGCCGAGAATTGCCGTCTGGGGAGGATTGATAACGGGAGTGAAGCTTTCCACGCCCATGGAGCCCAGGTTGGAAACGGTGAAGCTGCCTCCGCTCATTTCATCGGGTGTCAGTTTGCCTTCGCGAGCCTTACCTGCCAGAGCCTTGGACTCTGCAGCCAGTTCTGCCAGGGTCATTTTTTCTGCGCCGAAGAGAACGGGAACCAGGAGACCACGATCGGTATCCACAGCCATACCAACATTGGCGTGCTTGAACTTGCGGAAGGTGTTGTCAACCAGGTTGGCGTTGATTTCGGGATAGTTGGGCAGTACCCGAGCCACAGCATAGAGAACCATATCGTTGATAGTGATCTTGCCGAGACCGAGGGCTTCTGCGCCTTCCTTCAGCTTGCCGCGGTAAGCCAGGAGGCTGGTGGCATCGAAGGAAGCGTTGAGAGTGAGCTGAGCCATCTCGGAGAGAGAAGCGTGCATGGACTTTGCGATGACCTTGCGGATATTGGACATGGGTTCTTCGTCGTATGCGCGGAGGTCATCTGCCACCGGTGCAGCGGCAGCGGCGGGAGCAGCCACAGCAGCAGGTGCTTCTTCTACAACCAGTCTGCCGGCGAGAAAATCTTCCACAGCAGCGGTGGTCGCAACGAAGCCGGCATCCAGAGCCTTGTTGATGTCTCTTTCAATGATTCTGCCGTGAGGGCCGGTGGAAACCACCTTGGTCATATCCACGCCGGTTTTCAGCGCCAGGATTCGTGCTCTGGGGGAGATAAAGATTCTATCCCCGGTGCTTTCAGAAACGGTAGCAGCAGCCTGAGCAACGGGCTTTTCTTCTTCCACTTTTGCTTCCGCTTCCGCGGGGGCGGTTTCCTCTGCCTTGCTGGCTACGAGAGCGGAAATATCTTCGCCTTCTTCGCCGATGATGCAGACGGTGTCCAGACAGGGGACAACATCGCCTTCGTTAGCGAGAACTGCAAGAATGGTACCTGCGAACTGAGACGGTTCGTCAAATGCACTCTTGTCGGTTTCGTAAGAAAAGAGAATGTCGCCGACTTCAACATGGTCGCCTTTTTTCTTCTGCCACGTCGTGATGATGCAGGCTTCAACGCTCTGACCCTGGCGGGGCATGATGACTATGTTTGCCATAGAGATCGAGTTCCTTTCGTGTATTAAAATGATTTGAATACCATAATGTCGTTACGCTTCTTTTGAGACGTCAATGATTCGGACGCTTTTTTCTTCCGCGAGAGCCTGTAGCTCCGGTGGCAGAGCTGCATTGGTAATCAGCACGTCCACATTGTCGAAGGTTGCAAAGGTATAGGGCAGGGACTTGTCCACCTTGGAGGCATCCATCAGGATAACCACAACCCGCGCTTTTTCTGCCGCGATCCGCTTCAGCTCACATTCGCTGTAATTACCGACGGTGAAGCCGCTTCGTTCGGACAGACCGGAAGGGGAAAGAAACGCTATATCAATATTGATATCGGCAAGAAATCTTGTCGCCTGCAGACCGGTGATGGTCTGGTTGTCATGATCAAGACGTCCTCCTACGATATTCACGATGGGGAGACCGATTTTGCAGAGCTCCAAGGCGACTGCGGGATCGGTAGTGGTGAAGGTAAACCGCTCGTTGGGCACATACTGAACGATGTGCTGGAGGGTAGAACCGGAGTCAATAAAAATGGAGCGTCCGGTTTCCAGAAGCTCGGATGCTTTCTGGGCGATGGACTGCTTGGAATGGACGTTTTCCTGCATTCTGGTTGCAATGGATCCATCGGACAGAGGGTTGATGAATTTCATACTGCGGGCACCGCCGCGAACCTTGATTGCCTCATGCTGCTGCTCGAAATATTCGATGTCGCGGCGCAGGGTCATCCCCGATACGTCGGGAAACAGTTCTTCCAGTTCTTTGATGGAAATGAAGGGCTTGACCTGAAGGAGGGCACGGATTTGTTCACGTCTTTCGTTATACAAGGAAGTTCTCTCCAGTCGTTAGTATTTGATGTTTTGGAACGGATCCGGGTAGATAAAACCAAATTGCCGATACCCATCCGCACAAAAACAAAATAACATTTCTATGCTATATTTTAACACAAACGGTGTGAAAATGTCAACCTCTTCTTGGAGATTTTTTTGAAAAAAGAGAAAAATCTTTGAAAAAGAGCAAGGACACTACGGATGTGAGAGAAAATCAGCCGAAATTCTCATGCATCTGTTTCAAAAAATCGGTGACTTTGACAACGTCGCCCGCACCCATGACCAGAATCATGTCTCCCTCACCGGAGGAAGCGTAGGAAAGACGAGCGGCGGTTTCAAAATCCGGTACAGCCGAGGCGATTTTTCCGTGTGCCGAAACGGCATCTGCCAGCTTTTCCGACGAGACACCGTAGATGTTCGTTTCTCTTGCGGCATAAATGGGACACAGGAGAATCTCGTCCGCTTCGCTGTCACCCAATGCCGCCGCAAACTCCTCGAACAGCTCCGCCGTACGGGAGAAGGTGTGAGGCTGGAAGACCACCCGCAGTGTTCCGGGGCACAGCTTCCGGGCACCGCGCAGGGTGGTGACAATCTCGGTGGGGTG
>JAZSQX010000190.1:0-5315 GCA_045538235.1 Eubacteriales bacterium | reverse complement strand
GCATTCTCCGCATACTTGGCAGACAGCCAGTGAATGGTACCCTTTACCTTGCGGTCGGTAGGAGTGCCGGTTCCCACGTCCAGGTCCGCGGTACAATGGATGCAGGCGATGCTGCCGTCGGAGTTCTTTTCGATTTCACCGCACTTGATGATATAGGAACTCATGAGACGAACTTCTCCGTCGGGCTTCAGACGGAAGAATTTCGGCGGGGGAACTTCGGCAAAGTCGTCAGCATCGATGTAAAGTTCCTTCGTAAAGGGAACCTTTCGCGTGCCGGCGGTTTCGTCACCCGGATTGTTGGACACTTCAAAATATTCCACCTGATCTTCGGGATAGTTGTCCACGACCACCTTGATGGGGTTCAGAACGGCAATCCGTCTCTGGGCTTTCCGGTTCAACTCTTCTCTGACGCAGTGCTCCAGAAGTCCGATGTTGACCATGCTGTTCGCTTTGGAAACGCCGATCCGTTCGATGAAGTCGAGAATCGCTTCGGGGGTATAGCCGCGTCTTCTGAGACCGCAGAGGGTGGGCATTCTGGGGTCATCCCAGCCGTCCACAATGCCGTTTTCCACCAGATACCGGAGATGGCGCTTGGAAAGAACGGTATTGGTGATGTTCAGGCGGGCAAACTCGATCTGACGGGGGGTGGAGGGAACGCTGCAATGCTCGATCACCCAGTTATAGAGAGGTCTGTGATCCTCGTATTCCAGGGAACAAAGGCTGTGGGTGATGCCTTCCAGCGCGTCCTGAATGGGGTGAGCAAAGTCGTACATGGGGAACACGCACCACTTGGTTCCCTGTCTGTGGTGTTCGATATAGCGAATCCGGTACAGAACGGGGTCACGCATATTGAAGTTGCCCGATGCCAAATCGATCTTTGCGCGGAGGGTATATTTGTCTTTCGGGAATTCGCCGTCCCGCATCCGATGGAAGAGGTCCATGCTTTCTTCCGCCGGACGGTCGCGGTAGGGGGACACAGCGGGATGGGTCAGATCTCCCCGGTATTCCTTGAACTGTTCCGGAGTCAGCTCGCACACGTACGCGTCACCGTTGCGGATCAGTTCTTCCGCCAGCTCGTAGGTCTTTTCAAAATAATCGGAGCCGTAGTAAAAACGGTCGTCCCAGTCGAAGCCCAGCCAGTGGATGTCTTCCTGGATGGCTTCCACGAATTCCGTATCTTCCTTCGCCGGGTTGGTGTCGTCCATGCGGAGATTGCACAGACCGCCGTATTTTTTCGCAGTACCGAAATCAATCACCAGCGCTTTGCAGTGACCGATGTGAAGATAGCCGTTGGGTTCGGGAGGAAAACGGGTGTGCACCTTTTTCGTTTTGCCGATCGCGATATCTTCGTCGATAAATTCATGAATAAAGTTGGAAGTATTTTCTGCCATAAGTCTCTCCCGTCCGCCGCATTACAGCGACTCGATCCTATTGTGAATTCTTTCTTTTACTTTTTCTTCCCCGAGAATCTGCATGACCGTGTAAAGATCGGGGGCATTCTGCTTGCCGGTGACTGCCACGCGGATGAAGGACGAAATGTCTGCCACATTCCCCTTGAAGGCACTGGGATCCGCCTTGTACGCCTTCATATCGGAGGCATAACCGAGGGATTCGGCGATGGCTTTGATCTTTTCGAACCACGCGTTCATGTCGTCTGCGGGATCATAGGTGTCGAGGAATCCCACAAGAGCGGCGCGGATATCGTCTTTCGCAAAATTGTCTCCAAGAGGTTCCACGATTTCGAAGAACCGATCGTAGAAGAAGCCCATGTACGGCTTGGCATCCACCCAGGTGACGAGGTCCTTTCTGGGCTTTTTGCCGCCTCTTCCGATCGCCAGAATCTGTTTCGCATACGCCGGATCTGCGGTAAGGGCTTCATAGAAATCCCCATCAAATTCCTTCGCCCATGCAGTGAGTTTGTCGTACACCTCGTCCGCCGTCATCCGGGAAATGATGTTCTTCGACACGTCGTTCAGTTTATTGAAATCGAACAGACAGCCGGAAACGGACATCTTCTTGATGCTGAAGGGGAAATCCGTGTAGGGCAGTTCGGGATTCTTCGCGTGCCATTCCTCGTAGTTGGAATTGAGGAGGGTCATAACATATTCGCAGACCGCTTCCTGACAGTAGCCCATGCGGGTGTAGTCATCCATATTGGCGCCCATGTCCCGCTTGGAGAGCTTCTTCTTATTGCCGTTTTCGTCAAGGCGCATGATCTGGGCGATGTGCATATACTTCGGCACCTTGAATCCGAGATACCGGAAGAGCTGCAGGTGCTTCGGCAGGCTGGGGAGCCATTCTTCCCCGCGGATAACGTGGGTGGTTCCCATGAGGTGATCGTCCACGGCGTGGGCAAAATGGTAGGTGGGAATGCCGTCGGATTTCAGAAGAACGAAGTCTTCGTCGTTTTCCGGGATTTCCAAGTTGCCCTTCACAAGGTCGGTGAATTTCAGTTTCTGCTCAGGATTGCCGTCCGCCAGAATTCGGATGACAAAGGGATGTCCGGCGCGGAGATGTTCTTCCACCTCTTCGATGGTGAAATTCCGTCTTGCCAGCATTTCTGCCCGGCGGGATTCGGCTTCCGCCTGCCAGTCCGTGTTGCTGATTTCCTCTTTTTTGTTGATCTGGTGGAGTTCGTCCAGTTCTTCTTCGGTCGTAAAGCATGGGTACGCCTTTCCTTCCCGGATCAACTGCTTGGCGTAGGTCTGGTAGATCTCGCCGCGCTTGCTCTGCTTATAGGGACCGTAATCGCCGTGATCCGTCACATGACCGTTTTCGTCAAGAATCGCGCCCTCGTCGAAGTGAATGCCGTAGTTGGCAAGGGTCTGGATCAAGCCTTCCGCAGCACCAGCAACTTCCCGCTTGGCATCGGTATCTTCGATCCGGAGGTAGAAGACACCACCCGACTGATGGGCAAGGCGTTCTGCCACCGTGGTGGGAAACAGGCCGCCAAAGTGAACGAATCCCGTGGGGCTGGGAGCAAACCGCGTCACCTTCGCGCCTTCCGGCAGATTGCGGGGCGGGTATTTTGCTTCCATATCGGCAGGGGTCAGCGTTCTGTCCGGATACAGAAGATCCGCTAAATATTGATAATCCATGTTGGTACTCCTTCAAGTGGTGCGGATAAGCCGTCCGCAGCCAATAATAATATCATATTATACCATATTTTTTCCGCAAAGTCTATATCCCTATTCCATATTTTCACTCAAAAAAACAATTTTTAACTCTGTGTGGTTCCCTTTCACACGGCTGAACCCCCCAAAAATGACCGTATCCGCATGATTCCCGCAAAAAAGTAAATTACATTTCCCTCAATCCCGCGAGAAAGGTTGATTTCTCTGCAAGAATGTGTTATAATGGCACAAGAAACCTATTGGCATCCCTAAAAACAAGGAGGTTCTTTATGAACGATAACGAAATCAAAATGTTCCGCAGTCAGATCGGCGGCTTTAATCGGGATGACGTCATTCAATACATCAAAGAAAGTGATCGGAAGCACGCGGACGAAACAGCGGCACTGAAGGCATCTCTCGAAGAAGCAAAGCGGGAAGCGGCAGAAGCCAAAGAAGCCGCAGAATCTGCCGAGGCAAAAGCACTCGGTGCGGAAGAAGCGGCAAAAGTTATCCGAGATGAGCGTGATGCCCTCTCCGCTTCTCTGAAGGATACCGAAGCCCGTTTGTCGGAAACCGAAAAATCCCTCGGGGAAAACGCCGCCGCTTACAATGAACTCTCGAAGAAAATGGACTTCTACAAAACCCAGTCGGAAGCCCAGGTTCGCGTGATCGAAAACCTTCGGAAGGAATCGGCTGATGCCGCCTCTTCTGCGGAACGCGCAAATTTGGAGCTGGCAGAAATCCACGAAAGACTTGCCGAGACTGAAAAGCAACTGAAAGAAAAAGAAGCGGCTCTGAGCGAGGCTTTCGAAGCGGCACAGAACGCCATTGAACTCGGCGACATCTCGGATAAAAACAGCATCGCCTACAAACTGGAGATGTACGACAAAATCAGCGCTCAGCTCGGTGACATTCTCATCAATGCCAACCGGACGGCAGAAGAAACCCTGGCTGTCGCCAAAAATGATGCAGAAAAGCTGCGCAAGGAAACCGCGGCAGAGTGTGAACACAAGCGTGCCGCCTGTGATGCTGCAATCGCACGGGTAAAAGCGGAAACGGAAGAAGAAGCAGCCACCGTCAGAGAACGTCTGTCGGTTGCCGCTACGGAAACACTCGACGCTGTCAGCAACGACCTCCACACCAGCATCGAGCAATGCGTACGGGAAGTCAACACCTGTGTCGCCGATATGCAGTATGAAATCAAAACGCTCCTCGCGAAGTTAAGCGGTCGTTCCGACGAAATGAGCGACAAGGTTCAATATTTTCAGAACGGCATTGCCGAAGGAATTGAAGACAAACTGGCAAAGATGAACGACAAGTACGGCATTCACCCGCTGACGGAGCGCTCCTACGATGATCCCGTCTGATCTCCATATCGGCATCAAGATCCGCGCCCTCCGACAGAACCGGGGATTGACCCAGCGGGAACTGGCCGGGGATCGGATTACGCGGAATATGCTCAGCCTCATCGAAAGCGGGAATGCTTCCCCGTCCGTTTCCACCATTCTGTATCTGGCGGAACGGCTGGAAACTCCCGTCGGATATTTCTTTACCTTCAGCGAGGAGGACGAAGGGTCTTTTCTGAAGATGTCCGTCATTCCCATGATGAAGGAATGCTTCCGGCAAAAGAAATACCGGGAATGTCAGGAAGTCTTCACCGCATCTTCCCTGCACACCCCCGATGATGAGATGGCGTATCTTCTGGCTCTCTCTGCCTTTCATACCGCAGAAGAGTCGGCACAGGAAGGGGATCTGCGCTCCGCTCTCCGGGATTTGGATCGCGCGGAACGCTATGCAAAGGGCTCGGCGTACTGCACGCAGGGACTCCACCGTGCCATCCACTACCATCGCTCGCTGCTGCTTTCCCCCTGCTCTGAGGAAATCCCAGAGGTGCTGATGGACGTGTCCTACTGCAGTGAATACGTGCCCCACACGATTGTCCTGTATTTTGCCGCGCTGAAGCTCTCCCCGGGCAGCCAAAGCGGATCGCTTCCCTTTCCGAGGGGCTCCCATTTCGAACGTCACATGAATGCCAGAGTCAGCCTTGCAGCGGACAAGCCTGCCGACGCGCATCATCCCTTCGGCCATGCCCGGGCGGAATACTTAAGCGGTCTGGCGGTAGCGGCACTGATTCTGTTCATCGGATTCGAACTGGCCAAGTCCTCTGTGGAAAAGATTCTGCATCCGGAGCCGGTGGAGTCG
>JAZSQX010000033.1:0-2838 GCA_045538235.1 Eubacteriales bacterium | reverse complement strand
CGCTCGGGGTGGGCTTGTGCGGGGGGATATCCGAGCCCTTTTTTCGTCTTCATATGGACGATCACGGGGCAATTTTTCGCCTTCGCCTCCTCCAGCACAGCGGTAAGCCGGTGAAGATCGTTGCCGTCAACGGGACCGATGTATTCGAGCCCCAGATTCTCGAAGAAGGTGACGGAATTGGTGATCCGCTTCAGAAAATCCCGAATGCGGCGGGCGGTACCTACCAGACCGTTTCCGATCAGGGGAATGGCGGAGAAGAACCGCTTTGCCCGCATCTTGAAGGTGAAGTATTTTTCGCTGGTTCGTACAACGGAGAGATAACGGGACAGCCCCCCGACGTTTTTGGAAATGGACATCCCGTTGTCGTTGAGGAGAAGAATCAATCGGATAGGGCGCCCGGCGAGCTGATTCAGGGCTTCGTACACCATGCCGTTTGTGAAGGAGCCGTCCCCCACAATGGCAACCACCCAGGCATCCGAGCCGGCGATCCGGTTGGCTTCTGCCATGCCGATGGCGGTGGAGAGGGCAGTGCCGCTGTGTCCCGCCGTGGTGGTGTCGAAGGGGCTCTCGTCCCGATTGGTGAATCCGGACAGTCCCCCGGATTGGCGGAGAGTGGAGAACCGATCCCGCCGCCCGGTCAGGAGTTTGTGGGCATACGCTTGATGCCCCACGTCAAAGATCAGCTTGTCATGGGGCAGGCGGAAGGTGCGGTGCAGGGCAAGGGTGGCTTCCACCATGCCGAGGTTGGAGGCGAGATGCCCGCCGTTTTGCGACGTGACGGTGAGAATCTCCTGCCGCAGCTCGTCTGCCAGAGAGGTGAGCTCCCCGTCGGTCATGGCGGACAGATCAAAATCATTCGGATTCATAGGACACTCCTTTCGGGGGATATTTCAGAAAAAATGACTCGATAACCGAAAGCCAAACGTCAAATGCGCTACCGTCCGACAAAGCGAAAGTTCCGGCGGCGCACCCAAACAAAATTCATAATAAGTCAAAAGTTTTTTGCGGAGGGGTTCGGGGAGGTGCTTTTTATCAAAAAGCATCTCCCCGCTATTTTCATTTGCATCCCCCTCACAGCGCGGCGGACAGCTCTTCTTCCTCCTCGTAGAGGGAGTAGAGCCGATCCTCCACGGTGATTTTTTCGTCCGACAGCTCCGTGGCGCGGACGTAGTCGGTGGCGGCTTCCCCATAGAGAAGATCGTCGATTTCCGTCAGCCGCTTTTCCAGCTTGGCAATTTCTCTGGTCACCTCGTTTTTGCGCTTTTCCATGCGTCGACGCTCCGCTCCGGCTTTTTTGCGCTCCGTGTATTCTTCCTTGCCCCGGGAGCCGCCGGATTCCTGAGGCGCGGCGGTGGGATCCGTTTTACGCGCAGCCAGATGAGCCATATATTCGTCGTAGGTGCCGGGGAAATTCTGCCCGCCCTCGCCCAGATCCACGAATCGTGTGGCAAGGCGGCGGGTGAAGTATCGGTCGTGGGAAACGGCGATGATGGTTCCGTCAAACTGGAGCAGGGCGTTTTCGAGAGCTTCGCGGGAGTCGATGTTCAGGTGGTTTGTCGGTTCGTCCAGAATCAGAAGATCCATCCGGGAGAGAATCAGCTTCGCGAGAGTCAGCCGCGCCCGCTCGCCCCCGGAGAGAACCGCCACGGGCTTCTCGATATCGTCCCCACGGAAGAGGAACAGCGCCAGGGTGTTGCGGATTTCCGTTTGCGTCAGATTGGGGTAGGCGTTCCAGAGCTCGTCGAGCACGGTGTTGTCATCGCAGAGATTCTGATTTTCCTGATCGTAGTAGCCCACGGTCACGTTGTAGCCAAACTCAATGGTGCCCGAGATGGGATCTAACTGTCCCAGCAGATTTTTGATCAGCGTGGACTTTCCGCATCCGTTGGGACCCGTGAGGAACAGGCGGTCGTGCTTCTTTACGAGGAAATTCAGATTCCGGTAGAGGATGCGATCCCCGAAGCCCATGGTCAGATTCTTCACCATGGCAACGTCGTTTCCCGATTCCCCGGAGGAGCCGATGGAGAATCGGATGGCTTTGGGGGCATCTTTCGGCTTTTCTACCTTTTCCATGCGGGCGATGGCCTTTTCCCGGCTTTCGGCGGCAATGATATTTCGCTCCCGGTTCCAGCGGCGCTGCTGTTCGATGTACGCTTCCAGACGGGCGATTTCCTTCTGCTGGAGATTGTACCGTTTTTCCGCTTCTTTCCGCCATGCTTCCTTTTCCGTGACATAGCGGGAATAGCCGCACTTATAGAGCTTCGCCCGGCAATTTTCGATGTCGAGGGTCTTGTTCGTCACCCGATCTAAAAAGAGACGGTCGTGGGAGACGAGAATGACGGTTTTCTTCTTATTATAATTGGTGAGATGCTCTTCCAGCCACAGCATGGTGTCCAGATCCAGGTGGTTGGTGGGCTCGTCCAGGATGAGTACATCGGGTTCTCGCGAGAGAAGACGCGCCAGAGCGAGACGGGTTCGCTGACCGCCGCTGAGCCGGGAAACGGGGAGGGTGTGCATCTCCTCCGGAAAACCGAGATTTTTCAGAATGCTCCGGCACCGGGACTGGTAGTGGAGTCCGCCGCCTTCGATGTAGCGGTTGTTGAGGGTGGTATATTCGGCGGAAAGACGGCTCATGAGTTCCGTGTCGCTTCCGTCCGCTTCGTCTAACATCTCCTGCAGTTTTGCAAGGCGGATTTCCCACCGGCACAGCTCCGGGAAGACGGCGTACATCTGCCCGAGCACGGTTTCGTCCACGGGAGAGTGGGTGCCGTTCCCGTCTACGGTTACCTCGATCACGTTGAAGGCATCGTCCTGATGGAGCATCCCCACTTCTTTGTC
>JAZSQX010000281.1:0-9572 GCA_045538235.1 Eubacteriales bacterium | reverse complement strand
AAATTCTCGGTACTCCCTTCTGCGGCGGAAAAGTCGCCGGAATTGAAGTGGGAGAGGAAATTCTGACACGCCTCGCCGGAACCGAGTACACGGTATTCTTCCTCGGTGGGAAACCCGGCATTGCGGAAGCCGCAAGAGATGCGATTATGGCGAAATATCCGGGAATCCGTTTTGTCGGATGCCGCGACGGGTATTTCAAGAAGACGGGAGAAGAAAATGACGCAGTTCTGGAAGAGATCCGGAAGTCCGGATGCGACGTGCTCTATGTATGCCTTGGTGCACCGACTCAGGAAAAATGGATTTATGAAAACCGTCACGCTCTCCTGAACGTAAAACTGTTTCTCGCACTCGGTGGTTCTCTGGACGGGTATGCCGGGACCGTCAAGCGCGCGCCGAAGGTGTTCATCGATCTGGGGCTGGAATGGTTCTATCGTCTGGTTTGTGAGCCGAAGCGGTTCAAGCGGATGCTGAAACTGCCGAAATTTTACTTTGGCACTTGGAGATACAAGCTTACCTCAAAGAGATAAACAGAAAAACAGCTTACTGTTACGCAAGCTGTTTTTTTAACATTGTCAGCATCGTCAGCCGTTCTTGATCGTGCCAAGATCTGCGACGGTCTTCATCAGTTTTTCCCACAGAAGAGTTGCACGGATCGTGTCTTCGCCGTAGTATTCCAGCAGCTCTTCGGTGGTGGCGCCGTAGTAATCCGCAAAGAATGCGAGACCAGCGGTATATTCCTCATCGGATACGCTGATATCGAGTTCCTTTACCAGCGCATACATCACAAGGTCTTCCTTGACGTATTTGCGGCTTTCTTCATACAGATCCTCGTTGGTCATGCCCATGTAGGTAGACAGGAAGGTTTCGTAGTCGGTTCCGTAGTAGGCAGCGTAATATTCGTACATCACTCTGGTTTCGCTGTAAATGCGATCCACTTCCTGTCCGGGATATGCCAGCACAACCGCACCATCGGTGAGTTGCTGCCAAAGCTCACCGTACATCTGGTTTTCAGCATCGTATTTCCGCGCCTTTTCCACGGAAGAGCGGTAAGCAATGCGGAACTCCCCCACATTGTTATAGCCGAATTCTTCCTTCACAAACTCGTCCGTCAGCTCGGGCGTAATCAGATTGTCGGCGAGAATGGCTTTCAGCGTGTACGTAAAGGTGACAGTCTGACCCGCGAGGGTTGTTTCATGATAGGTTTCGGGGAAGGTGATTTCTGCACTGAACACTTCACCGGGGGTGTGCCCAATCAGCGCTTCCGCAAATCCGGGGATATAGCCGGAGGAGGCAGATGCTACGATTTCCTGATCCTGTGCGGAGCCGCCGTCAAACAGTACGCCATCCTTGGATCCGGCGTAGTCTGCAAGAACGGTATCCCCTTCCACAACAGCCCGGTCGGTGATCTTCTCGTATTCCGCGCGGGATTCCAGAAGAGCCTGGATTTCGTCTTCAAAATCTTCGTCGGTTACGGTATGGCTCGGAAGCGTTACCGTGATGCCTTTGTATTCGCCTACTTTAATAAAGCCGCTAAGATCATTTGCCATATAATCGTAGGGATCCACGTCAAGGGGGACAAACTCCTCCGTCTCTTTGGCACCGGTTTCGTTTTCCTGTTCGCTCTGGGATTCGTTTTCTGTTCCGTCTTCGACAGGCGGTTCACTCTTACCGCAGGCGGTTGCACCAAGCAGAAGGAGCATTGCGAGCAGGATCGCTAAAATTCTTTTCATAATCAATTCCTCTTCATTTTATTGGTCTTGGAAAAACACAAGCGTATTATATCATAATTCCATGAAATTTGCACCGAAAAAAACAAGAATTTACGATTTGTTAATGATATTCCGGAAGAATCCTTACGAAGACAACATCTTTTTTCCAAAATTCGTTCGCAATCTTGCAAAATTACTCCGTTTCCGCTATAATAAAAGGGCAAAAACAGAAAGGATGGCGATGTTATGCGGAATACTACCCTTTGCTATATTGAGAAGGACGGGCATTATCTGATGATGCACCGAACCAAAAAAGAACATGACGTGAACCGTGAAAAATGGATCGGAATCGGGGGCGGCTTCTGGGAGGATGAATCTCCGGAAGACTGTATGCGCCGGGAAGCATTCGAGGAAACGGGACTGACGCTCGGAAAAATGCGTCTTCGTTCCGTCATTACGTTTGTGATAGAAGGCGGGGAGTGCGAGCAGATGTTTCTGTTCACCTGTCGGGATTTTTCTGGCACCATCAAGGAATGCGACGAAGGAGAACTGGAGTGGGTAAAGAAAGATGAAATTTACGCGCTCAATCTATGGGAGGGCGATGTCATCTTTCTCCGGAAAATCGAAGACGATACCGCGCCGTTCTTTTCGCTGAAGCTGATTTATGACAAGGACGGAACCCTTCTCTCTGCTATCGAAAACGGTTCCCGGAACTTGAAGTAAGCGATTTGCACGAAACAGCATGGTCAGTTTTATACATTTCAACCAAAGGAATTGTTGTGCTCTTTCCGAATATCGTCAGAAGTATCGTTGACAAGATGTGTGAACTGTGTTATAATTATCATGTAAATTAAAAACATAATCACACATCGAGGAGTCATCCATCATGTTATATCTCATTGATAGCGCCAATTTAACTGCAATCCGCAACTGTTGCGAGTTTTACCCTGTTGCGGGTGTTACAACCAACCCCACGATTATCACAAAGGAACAGGGCGACTTTAAGAAGATTCTCGTCAGCATCCGGGAAATCATCGGTTCGGACAAAATGCTCCACGTGCAAACCACCTCTACCTCCGCTGAACAAATTCTGGAAGAAGCTAAAAACATCCGCGAGCTGGTTGGTGAAAACTGCTACATCAAGATTCCGATCACCCGTGAAGGGATCAAGGCGACTGGCCTTTGCAAGCAGAACGGAATCGGCGTTACCATGACCGCCATCTTCACCCAGCAGCAGGCTTTGATGGCTGCCTGTGCCGGTGCGGATTTCGTTGCCCCTTACATCAACCGTCTGGACAACATCGTATCGGACGGTGTCCGCGTGGTGGAAGAAATCACGGACATTTTCAAGCGCTACAACATCAAGACCAAGGTGCTGGCAGCCAGCTTCAAGACGGTGGAACAGGTTCACAAGATCTCCATGACCGGTGCGGACGCCGTTACCGTGAACCCCGACATCTTCGATATGCTGATCTACCACCCGCTGACCTACTATGCCATCGACGATTTCAACAAGGACTGGGAAAGCGTTTACGGCGATCAGACAGTTCTGGATCTGCTGAAATAATCGGATACACAAAAGTGCCCCTCTCTCACGGAAAATGAGAGAAGCGGCACTTTTTCAATTCCGTTAGTCAATCCGGTAGGAGCCGTCCCCCTCTGCGGTGATCACCGTCCCGTAGAACGCCTGAATGGCATCGATCAAATACTGCGTGTCTGCGCAGCCAGCGGTTTCGTAGGACGAATGCATCGCAAGCTGGGGGCACCCGATATCCACGGTGTTCAGTGCGACCCGCGTGTTGGAGATGGAACCAAGGGTGGAGCCGCCGCCCAGGTCACTGCGATTCGCAAATTTCTGCACCGGAACCTCTGCCTTTTTGCAGATTTCCGCAAACACCGCGGCGGACAGAGCATCCGTGGTATATTTTTGCGCGGCGTTGGATTTGATCACCACGCCTTCGTTGAGGTGCGGTGCATTCTTGCCGTCGGAAAGTTCCGGATGATTGGGGTGCTTGGCGTGTCCGTTGTCCGCTGACACCATAAAGGAATGGGCGAGAGCGCACTTCATGTCCGTTCCCAGAGAAGCGGTAATGCGCTCCAGCACATCAAAGAGGAAGGGAGAACCGGCACCCTGTTTGGTAGCACTTCCGGTTTCTTCATTATCGAAGGAGGAGTAAACGGCGATCGCCTTTCCATTCTTCCCTTCCCATGCGTTGAAGAAGCCCTGGAGCGTGCCGTAAGCACACTGGAGGTTGTCGATATGTGGAGCGGAGAAGAATTCGCTATCAGCACCCCAGATCGCTGCAGGGGTACGGCTGTACAGATACAAATCGGCAGAGAGAATCTCGTCTTCCTGACATCCGGCAGTTTCTGCTAAAAACCGCTTGAGCGCTCCCTTTTGTCCGGCTGTTCCGAAGAGAGGCATCAGATCCACTGCGGCGTTGTACTGGAATCCGGAGTTGATGGTGCGGTTCTGGTGTACAGCCACATTGGGGATCAGAAGAAGATCCCGATCCACCTTCACGGGAACAGCGGTAATTCCGCCATTCTTTGCCAGTACCAGTCTGCCTGCCACGGAAAGAGGGCGATCCAGCCAGGAGGACGCGATCATTCCGCCGTAGCCTTCTACGTTGAATTTCACGTATTTCCCGAAGGCATCCGTTTCGTAGTCCGCTTTGAGCTTGTAGGTGGGGCTGTCCGTATGGCTTGCGGTGATCATAAAGGCATTCACCGGCTCTGCGGGGACAGCAAAGGCGATGATGGAAGACATATTCCGGGTTACATAGTAGGCACCGCCGGGCTGAATATCCCAAGCATCCTTCTCGGAAAGGCGCACAAAGCCTTTTTCCTCCAGCATTTTCGCAATTTCATCCACCGCATGGAACGCAGTGGGGCTGTTTTCCAGGAAGCGTATCAGAGATTGGGTGGTATCAAGATCTGTCTGTTTCATAGTTTCCTCCGTTATGTGAAATCCACTCAACACAGAGTGTGCTCACGAAAGTTTGCTTGATTGCTTCTGTCTTGCATTATATCATATTTTCCTCCGATTTACAAGAAACAATTTGGTTTTGATACTCCAAATTCTTCTCCTGTGATTGACTTTTCAATATGAATGTGTTATACTTCAAAAGGAAAACAATCCTGGAGGAAATTCAATATGAAACAATATGATATTGCCGCATATATTTGGCCGGCATATACCGGGAAGGAAGACCGCACGCTTCCCTTCTGGCCGGACGGAATCGGTGAATGGCAGACTGTACTGAATGCGGAACAGCGGATACCCGATCACATTCTGCCGAGAAAGCCTCTTTGGGGAACGGTGGACGAAGCGGATCCCAAGGTCATGGAATTTCAGATCCAGGAGGCGCTGAGACATGGGGTCAACGTCTTTATTTACGACTGGTACTGGTACGACCGCCGCCCGTTCTTAGAACAGTGTTTGAACGACGGTTTCCTCGGTGCGCCGAACAATACCGATATGAAATTCTACATCATGTGGGCAAATCACGATGCCGTGTTCCTCTGGGACAAGCGGATTTCCGACAAGAACGGCGTGATCTGGCAGGGTTCCCAGCCCCGCGAAGAGTTTGAACGGGTCTGCCACCGACTCATTGATCAGTATTTCACCCGCTCGAACTACTACAAAATTAACGGCTGTCCCGTATTCATGATTTACGACGTTATGAATCTCATCGCAGGACTTGGCGGTGTCGAAAAAACCCGCGAAGCCCTCTCCTGGTTCCGGGATCTCGTAAAAGCAGCCGGATTCCCCGATCTCCATCTCCAGTTGACCATCTGGAGTGAAAATGCGGTAAACCTGAGCGGTGTGGATGGCGAACGCACCGGTTCTACCCGCGATGTGGTACCTACGCTTGGATTCGATTCCATCACCCACTACCAGTTTGTCCACTTCAACGACTGCAGCAAGACCTACGGTGAGGTTCTGGAAAACGTCCAGAAGGAATGGGATCGGATTCGCGCCGAATATACGGTTCCCTATTATCCTCACGTTTCGGTGGGCTGGGACAACAATCCCCGCTATCGCTCCTTCCACGGACCCGTCATGAAGGAATGCTGTCCGGAAAACTTCAAGAAAGGACTCATCCTCGCGAAGGAATACAGCGACAAGTTCAACGACGTTCCCCTCATTACCATCAATAGCTGGAACGAGTGGACGGAGATGAGTTATCTGGAACCGGACGACGTATACGGCTACGGTTATCTGGAAGCCATCCGGGACGTATTTTGCTGAGTTTCATAGGCAAAAAAGGGACTGCACCTGTCTGTCAAAAGCAAGTGCAGTCTTTCTTTTGCTCATTTTTCAAGAGTCCAGCACAGCGCCCTTTGTAAAGCGCGGTATTTATCCAAGTTTTTTGATCCCGTAGAGTTGGTTGACTACCAGCCAAAGTGCCGGGAAATAGGTATTGATGTTCCAGACACCAATTCCAGCCAGACCGTATTCATTCACCAGACTGACGAGAGCCTTTGCGCTGTTTGCATTGTTGAACCACACGATGTGTTCCACGGGGTTTCCGTCCGCGCCGCGATCGTAATACCGATAGTACGGTGCCTGAGCGCTGTTGTCGTAGCGGATCTCTGCATTTTTCTCGCCGGCACGCGCCACAGCTTCCACGTTTCCGAGGGATTCCGCCCGGGATTCTCCGCGAATGTATGGCATCGTCCAGTCGTAGCCGTAGTTGGGGATTCCCATGAGGATCTTTTCCCGGGGAATTTCCGTGACTGCGTAATCGATTACCCGGCGCACCTCGCGGATGGGGGATACCGGCAGAGGAGGACCATAGGTATAGCCCCATTCGTACGTCATGAGGAGTACCCGATCCGCCGCAGCACCCAGGGATGCATAATCGTGCCCTTCGTAAAGCAAGCCTTCCTGATCCCCGCTGTACTTGGGTGCAAGGGAGACAAACACCGGATATCCTTCTCCCAGTGCTTCCTTCAGTCGTCTCACAAAATTGGCGTAATCCGTGCTGCGCGATCCGGGGATGTATTCGAAATCCACATCAACGCCGCCGTAGTTCTTCTGCTTCACTGTCGCAACAACATTTTGGATAACCGTTTCGAGGATATCCTCTCCTGACAGGATGCGCTCTGCTCTGGCGGAAGAGAAGGTTCCCTCCTCCGTCAGCGAGGTCAGCACCAGAAGGGGGAGCGTTCGATATTCTCTGGCAAGGGAGATCAGGGTTTCGTCCCCGCCGGGTGGGGGAATGAGCGTGCCGTCTTCTCGGATACCATAGGAGAAAATCGACAGATAGGTGAGATATGGCAGCGTCCGACGGAGAGTTCGCTCGTCAATCGAGGGGTAGGCGTACCCATTTACCTCGATTTCCCCGTACTGAGGCTCTGCGTATGCAATATTGAGCGTCTGACCCGGATAGATTCTCCCTGTTCCTCCGAGGATTGCGTTGTTGCGATAGAGATCCAGCAGATTGGTCTGGTGCATCCGGGAGATGGATTCTGCTGTCTCTCCTCCTTTTACAGTGTGCGTAACGGTGGGATAGAGTATGACAAGATTCTCTCCCACCGTCAGCTTGCCGGGGGTATCCAGCAGATTGTCGGTGAGAATGCGGGAAGGGGGAACGCCGTATTGTCTCGCCAGCCCGTAAATGGTGTCGCCGCTTTGGACGGTATGTATGGTCATCGTTCATCCTGCCTTTCGAAGAGATCGGTGTGTCTCCGCTCACTGCGGAAACCAGCCGCACATACCCAGTATATGAATTTCGGGCAAAAGAATGAACGTTTTTCGCTGTAAGAATGGAAATTCTGCTTGTGAATCTGTTTAGAAACCAGCGCAATCGGGTATACTGTTGACACCAAAAACGAAGGAGTGATCTTGTATGTTACCGAAAAACAAAATCGAAAAAGTATATGCCAGAGAGATTCTCGATTCCCGCGGAAATCCCACAGTAGAAGCAACGGTGGTGCTGGAAGACGGCTGTGTCGGAATTGCCGCCTCCCCCTCGGGTGCGTCCACAGGAAAATACGAAGCCCATGAACTCCGGGACGGCGATCAGAAGCGTTATCTTGGAAAAGGGGTTCTGACGGCTGTTGAAAATGTCAACGGCAAGATCCATGAGGAACTGCGCGGGATGAAATGCGAGACGGGGTTTGTTGACTGCCGCATGATACATCTGGACGATACGGAAAACAAGAGCAGACTGGGTGCCAATGCCATGCTGGCGGTCTCCCTCGCCTCTGCAAAAGCGGCTGCCTGTCATTACCGGATGCCCCTCTATCGATATCTGGGTGGGATAGGAGGCAACACCCTGCCCATTCCCATGATGAACATTCTCAACGGAGGTGCTCATGCGGCGAACAGCCTGGATATCCAGGAGTTTATGATCATGCCCGTGGGATTCGGTACGTTTGCAGAAGCACTCCGGGCAGGGAGCGAGATCTGTCATCGGCTGGGCATTCTTCTCAAGGGAGAGGGACACATCACTACGGTGGGGGATGAAGGTGGTTTTGCCCCCAATCTGCAGTCGGCGGATCAAGCCCTCGATTATATCGTCCGCGCCATCACGGAAGCCGGATACACCACGGAGCAGATCAAAATTGCCCTGGACATTGCCTCCAGCGAATGGGCAAGCGGGTCATCCTATATTCTCCCGAAAGCGGACAAGGTATATTCGTCCGAAGAGATGATGGGCGAATGGGAACGTCTCTGCGGGAAATACCCCATCGCTTCCATCGAAGACGGGCTGGGAGAAGACGACGAAAAGGGCTGGCGGACTATGACGGAAAAGCTGTCGAAGCGCTGTCTCTTAGTGGGGGACGATTTCTTCGTCACCAACCCGAAGCGGCTCCGGCGCGGCATCGAAAGCGGTTGCGGGAATGCCATTCTCGTAAAGCCCAATCAGATCGGCACCCTCACCGAAACCATTGCCGTGGTGCAGATGGCAAAGGAACACGGTTATCGCACCATTCTTTCCCATCGTTCCGGTGAAACCACCGACACCAGCATTGCGGATATTGCCGTAGCTCTGAATGCAGGATTTATTAAAACCGGTGCCCCGGTACGGGCAGAGAGAAGTGCCAAATACAATCGCCTTACCCGCATCGAAAACGAGTTAGGCTGCGACGGGCACTATTTCCGCATGGATTCGTTCCGCACCGTGTGATTTTTCTTTCATCTTGCACGGTTTCCTCTGCCTTGCCAAGAAATGTGGCACTGTCACGGGAAAAATCGGCGGAATCTGTCCGTTCTTCCCGAACAGAGCAGGAACAAATTCCGCCTGGCAATCCGATGCGATTGTCTTCGGAAAAAGAAAAACAGAACTTTCTCGGAAATACAAAATAGGTATTGCAATTCGGGAAAAAATATGATATAATAGGGAAAGTTAAGCAAACAGAATAGCTCGTGAATCAAGGCCATACCAGCCGGGGGAGCAGCGGGTCCCTGTACTCGAAGTCCGCTACAGCGAGGGTGGATTCCCGATCCGAGGCTTGAGCTTGCGTAGTCTGTATTGTACGGACCGTGTTGACGAATGGGTCCTGCGCGATGGGCAGCTGTGAACCATGTCAGGTGGGGAACCAAGCAGCATTAAGCAGTGTTGGTCCATGTGCCGCAGGGCAGCCTGTTCTGAGGGGAAACTACAATGTCGTGCGTGATCCTCAGGTCGAAGTTCGGGTGTATGGTCTTGATTTGCGAGTTATTCTTATTAAAGTGTTTATTACGGGGAAAACTTTTTTGAAAAAAAGTTTTCCCCGCCCCCCTTTCAAAAAACTTTCAAACGATTATGTTGACAAAGTAAGTGCAGATTGTTCGTTTCTGTACCCAACTTTGTCTGTCCATACAGCTGAAAAGTTTTTGAAGAGGGGTTCGGGGAGGAACTTTTCTCA
>JAZSQX010000079.1:0-8592 GCA_045538235.1 Eubacteriales bacterium | reverse complement strand
TAGAAAATATCGCGCCGGAGATTCTTGGCAAATCCCGCCGACGCCTTGGATGCCGTATATCCCGCCGCAGCACCGCAGGCAAGGGACACAAAAGCAAGCAGGACGAGAATGATTCCGTTTTTCACAATACCGGACATCTCACACCCGGACTGAATGTCATTGATGATATTGGCAATGATGAAGGGCATCAGGCATTCGATGATGACCTCGCCCAGCATCAGAAGAGGCGTGGCAATGGCAAGCCGCCGGTATTCGCCCACGCATCGCGCCAGTCGTTTCAGCATAACAGCGTTTACCTCCAATTCAGGAATCTGAGTTTCCCGATTCCAAATCATACCTTATTATTGTACTCTTCCCAGGAATAAAAGTCAATAGACAAAATGTCCTGTTTTTGAGCGGTAGAATTTGATTTTTTGACACTTGCTCGAAAAATACTTTTTTCCAAAACAGAGACGTCCAAACCCAGGAGAAATTGGCTTCAATTCGCCCCAAATCCGCGTACGCAGTGAAGTTTTTTTGGGAGTCTGGAATTGACATTCGATCATTCCTGTGGTACAATGAAACATACCATCCTGATTGATTCACAAGGAGACCTCTTATGAAACTGATTTCCTGGAACGTCAACGGATTCCGCGCGGTTCTGCAAAAGGGCTTCGGCGATTTCTTCGACACCGTCAATGCAGACGTATTCTGCCTCCAAGAGACGAAAATGCAGCCGGGACAGGCATCCTTTGAGCGGGACGGCTACTCCGCGGTCTTCTGTTCCGCTGAGAAAAAAGGCTACTCCGGCACCGCCATTTTTACCCGCGTGGAGCCTCTGTCCGTGGTCTACGGCATTGACGGCAAATACGCCGACGAGGGCAGAACCATCACCATGGAATTCGACGGGTTCTATCTGATCAACTCCTACACCCCCAACGTACAAAGAGAACTGACCCGCATGGACTACCGCATGGCTTACGAGGATGATCTCCGGGACTATATGTGCCGTCTGGATCGGGTGAAACCCGTAGTGCTCTGCGGGGACTTGAACGTGGCGCGGGAAGAGATCGACTTAAAGAACGCCAAATCCAACGTGGGAAATGCAGGCTTTACCAACGAAGAACGGGCGAAGGCGCGAGAGCTTCTGGCGGCGGGCTTTACCGATTCCTTCCGACATCTCTACCCCGACCGCACCGATGCCTATACCTGGTGGTCCTATATGTTCAAAGCCAGAGAGCGGAACACCGGATGGCGCATCGACTATTTCATCGTCTCCCAGCGGCTGGCATCCGCCATCGAAGCCGCCGACATTTACCCCGATGTTCTGGGAAGTGACCATTGCCCCGTCGGCTTGACTCTGGCGCTGTAATCCCAAACCCCGCATAGTGACAGCGGCCCCCGCATAGAATGGAACACCATTCTCCCACCAAAAGGAGCCGTTTATGCAAAAAACCGTCATCGGCAGATCCCGTTCCCCGAAAGAATCCGCTTCCATTCCTTCCGTGAAGCATCCTTCGGCAAGGCGGGAATCTGCCGATTTTCTCTTTGGAATCGGGCTGATCACCGCCGCTCTGCTGTTGTGCTTCCCCATGCTGGAGGGGAGTCAGACCGCCGATCTGTCCGAAGCCATTCCCGTGATGAGCGGTGCCGTGGAGGAATTTCCCGAAGAAACGGAAGGCAATAAGACCACCGACCGCATGAAGCCGGAGAAGATCGACGATCTGGCAAAGCCGGAACGCAGTGCCTCCGCCTCCGTCAGCGATTCCTTTTATGATCGGATCGGCGCCTACTTTGCGGAACTGATTTTCGGAACATCGGAATGAGCCCTCTTTTCGTTCTTCTCTCCGTCGCCACAGCGATTTTCCTTCACGAAATGGGGCACCTTCTCACCGCCGCATGGCTTGGCATCCCCGTCCGGTCAATAGCATTCCGGATGACCGGTGCCGCTCTCACCTTTGATTTTTCCCACACCTCCTACGGCAGAGAGGCGCTGGTTCATCTGGGCGGAGCGGGGGCGGGCGTTCTCTCGGCGGCTCTTGCCACTCTCCTGTTTGGAGAAAGAGCCTACCATTTCGCCGGGCTTTCCCTCTCTCTGGCGGCGGTCAATCTCCTCCCTGTCAGCGGATTTGACGGCGGCGGCATCCTGCGCTGTCTCCTTTCCATCTTTTTTCTACCCGACACCGTCTGGCGCATCGGACACCTCGGTTCCGTCACCGCCGTACTTCTCCTGTGGGGCGTTGTCCTGTGGATCGAGATGCGGGTTCAACCCAATCTCTCCCTTATGGCATTTACCCTCTGCCTTCTGTTCTCCGCCCTGCAGGGGGATTCTTCTCCCTCTCCGTGACGCAAAAAATCCCTCCCACCGCCAACGCTCGGCGCATGGAAGGGATTTTCGTGTTGTCGTAATCTTCTCCTATTCGTTGCCGCAGAGCTCCTGCTCCACGTAGGCGCAAAGCCAATGATAGACGGGGAGATGCAATTCCTGCACCCGGTAGGTTTCCGTCTGGGGAACGTGAACGACCGTATTCGCCACGTCGTCCAGTTTGCAGGCTTTTTCGCCCACCAGTGCCACCACTTCCACGCCCATGACAGCGGCAATTCGCGCGGCGTTCACCACGTTGGCGGAATTGCCCGAGGTGCTAATGGCAATCAGCAGATCCCCCGGCTTCCCCATGGCGTACAGGGTCTGGGCATACATCATGGAAGCATCCACGTCGTTGGCAAAGGCAGTCAGGAGAGCACTCTGAGAGTGAAGGGAGATAGCGGGAAGCCCCACCTGCAGATTGTCCGCCAGCGTGTCCCCGTCGGGATAGCGTGCCGTCAGTTTTGCCCGGTCTTCTGCGGGAATGGGACGGCGCTTCAGAAAGCCCTTCATCAGTTCTCCCACAATGTGATCGGAATCCGCCGCACTTCCCCCATTGCCGCAGGTGAACACCGTTCCGCCCCGGTGATAGGTTTCCACGATCCGCTTGCCCGCTTCTTCCATGGCATCGGCACATCCCGCAAGATCGGGAATCCGCCGGGTCAGCTCGTTCAGCGTTTCGATCTCTTTCATCATGATATATTCCTCCGTTATTCAGTCATCCAGAGACATGGCAAGGGACAACGCTGCCCGATTGCCAAGATCGTCTCCCAATTCCGCCGGCACCACCTTCACCACACGAAGTGCGGCAGGCAGACATTCCTCCGCCATCGCCTGTTCCATGGATTCCCTGAGCAGTTCGCTGTCCCGCTGATAGATGCTTCCCAGCACAATCCGCTCGGGATTCAAAAGATCCACCAGAATGGACAGCCCCCGTCCCAGCATATCGCCGCAGAGTCGGTAGACCCGGGTGGCAGTCTCATCCCCCGCTTTTGCCGCCATCGCCACGGATTTTGCCGTTACCGTGTCCATTTCCTCCATCGATCGGCAGTATGCGGGGGCTTTTCCCTGCTGGAGCAGCTCCATCGCGGCGGTTTTTGCCATCTGGGCAATGCCGTTTCCGCTGGCAAATCCCTCAAAAGAGCCCTGTTTTCCGTAGCCAACCGGTCCGAAGCGGTTCAGACGGATATGTCCCGCCTCTCCCGCGTTGCCGTTGGTGCCGCTGTACAGTTTTCCGCCCAGAATAATCCCCGCGCCCAGTCCCGTTCCAAAGGTGAGAAACACCATATTCTCCGTTCCTCGTCCGGCACCGAACCGCCATTCCGCCAGCGCGCAAGCATTGGCATCGTTGCAAAGCCGCGCCCGGACGCCGATCCGCTTTTCCACCATCTCCACGATGGCAATGTTATCCCATCCGGGAAGATTGGGCGGGGACTGAATGACGCCCCGTTTTTCGTCGAGGGGACCGCCGCAGCTAATCCCAACGGCAGAAATGGGAGCGGAAGACTTCTCCTGCATCGCGGCAGTCTCGTCTAAAATCCGCCCCAGTGTGGTATCCACGTCTGCTGTGGCAAACCGAACGGATTCGAGAATGGTTCCCTCGCAATCCCCCAGCACGACGGCACATTTGGTTCCGCCGATGTCAATTCCGATGTAATGCTTCATATCAACACTTTCTCTTTTTGTTAATTCATTTTTATTGTACCATGTTTTCCCTGGTTTTGCAAGGGAGTTCCGAAGTTTTTATGATAGAAAATCGTGGGTGAAATATCGGTAAACAATCTCTTCGCCACTTATTATGACGACGACCAGATTGTCACCGCGTACTTTATGAACGGTTCCCGCACTGTCCGCATTGTGGAAGAGCCCTTCACCGCCCTTGCACCCCGCGCCGAAGACGTGGGATCGGTAGAAAAAATCTGCGAACCCGCACTCCGTCTGGTGGGTCAGGAGTACTACTGCATTCCCAACGGAAGTGACGATGGATTAACAGCCGTTACCAACGGTATGTGCTTCATTCTCCGTCTCTCCGACGGACGGCTCATCGTGGTGGACAGTGGTTACCACGCAAGCTATGACGGCGAGCCCGATTATCTGATCCGCAATCTCAAAGAAATGTCCCCCGATCCCAATCACGTCACCATCGCCGCCTGGATCTTCACCCACGCCCATAGCGACCACGCAGGTGGTTTCGCGGATCTTGCTGCCGATGGCGTTCTTTCCAAGGGAATCATCCAGGTAGAGCACATCATCTTCAACTTCGAAACCGTCAAGGAATACACCTACGGCGATGACGTGGAAATGGGCGTGAACTTCGCAAGAATCTCCTTCAAAAATACCGCTACCAAGTTGATCACCGCGCACACCGGCGGTGCCAAGGCGCTGTATCAGGCAATCAATGCAAAAATCGCTCTGTGGCCCACCGGTAACATCGGCTTCCAGAGTCTATACACCAACGCGCGCAACAAAACGCCCATGGATCTGGCAACGGATGTGTTCGTCGCCGGCTTCGCACAGCACACCATTCCCCTGCCTTACACCCCTGTCGGCAACAAGCAGGCCGCCATTGACCAGGCCTTAGCCGACCGTGCGATCGTCGCCAAGGAAAGCATGGAACGCAACCTGAACGCCATCAAAAAATAAACTCCACAAAAGCCGTTCGAAATTTATCGGGCGGCTTTTTTCGGCAAACTCTTGAAAATCGCTACTTTTTGTGATATAATTAGAAGAATCTTAAACTACCAAGGAGATCTCCCATGAAAAAACATCTTCTGTTTTTGCTTGCATTGGCGGCTTCCCTGATTCTGTTGACCGCCTGCGGCAATGACGCACCCGTGCAGGAAAATCCCGAATCTCCCGCCATCTCCGACTCATCCGAGACGGAACAGGCAGCCATCCCGGCAGACGGACTTGCCATCGTGGAAAACGGCGCTGCCAAGTTCATTATGATCCGCCCGGAAAAAGCCACGAAAGCCGAGCTGGCTCTCATGCTCAAACTGCGGAATTACTTTGAAGAAAAAACCGGTGTCACGCTGGAAGTCAAGGACGACTGGATCAAAAAGGGGCAGGAGCATGATGCCGAAGCCTTCGAAATTCTCATCGGCGGCACCAACTACAACGAAACTGCCGCCGTAAAGAGCGCCTTTACGAAGGACGAGATGGCAGTATCCGTACAGGGAAACAAGATTGTTTTTTACAGCAATCAGGATCTGGGATACCATACGCTGGCAGAAACGGTAGACGAGTTGTTTGCCGACTGCATCTCCGGCAAATCCGTAGTAATCCCCAAGGATTTCCACTATTCCGCTGAGTATGTGGTTCGTCTTGCCGGACTTCCCGTATATGAAGGCAAAAATATCCGGATGCAGACCTTTGACGGCGGGTTTGAGAACAATATTCTTCACATCGCGGGTGCAAGGGAAGCGGATTATCTCGACTACTGCACCAAGATGAAAGAGGCAGGCTTCACCCTCTATGCCGAGCATGAAGCAGCTAACAATCTCTTTGCCACCTTCACCGACGACGATCAGGTGGTAAACATCTCCTATATGTACAAAACCCTCTCCCTGTGCATCGTAGAAGAGCCCCTCTGTGCCCTTCCTCCTCGTGCACAGGATGTGACCCCCACCGAAGCAATCTGTGAGCCCGCCGTTCGTCTGGTAGGCCAGGAGTTCTATACCAATTCCGAAGAAGAGGCTCCCGTTGAAAACGCCATGTGTATTATCTTCCGTCTCTCCGACGGTCGTCTCATTGTGGTAGACAGCGGTCAGACCACCAAATTTGTGGGACAGGGCGACAACTATCTGCTTCAGAATCTCAGAGAAATGTCCCCCGATCCGGACAACATCACCATTGCGGCATGGATTCTCACGCACGCTCACGGCGACCACGTCGGCGGCTTTGTGGAACTGGCAGAAGCCAACATCTTCAGCAGCGGCGTGCTCACGCTGGAGCATCTGATTTATAACTTCGAATCTCCCGATGCTTACAGCTTCGTCGAAAGTAACGGCGAGCCTTACACCGATGTGGGACGGGTGAAAACATTTGAAAAGATTTCCTTCAAAAACAGCCCCACCAAGGTCATTACCGCACACACCGGTCAGGTTTATCACTACGCCGATGCCACGGTAGAAATCCTCTACACCCTGGACGATTTCTATCCCAATAAATTTAATTCTCACAACACCTCTTCCCTCGCATTCCGCGTGACAATTGCCGATCAGACCTTTATGATCCTCGGCGATATTTCGGAAGCGGGCTCCCCCGTTCTGGTGAAGAATTTCGGCGACTATTTGAAGAGCGACTTCGTTCAGATTGCTCACCATGGCTATTCCGGCGGTATCAATTCCCTGTATCAAGCAATTTCTGCCAAAACCATTCTCTGGCCCGGCGGATACTGCGACTTCAAGACTCTGCATGTTCATAACCGCAACAAGCTCCCGATGGCATTGGCAACGGATCTGTTCATTGCCGGAAACGACCAGCCCACCATCACACTTCCCTATACCCCCACAGGCAACAAGCAGGCTGCCATTGACAATGCGATGGCAGAGCGTACCGTTCTTGAGAAGGAAAAAATGGATCGTCTCCTCTCCGGTAAATAATTTTCAAAACCGTCCGAAACTTATCGGGCGGTTTTTCCATTTGGTGTCAGGCAATAAACCACCGACTATGTCGGTGGAAGTGAAAAGCTTTAGCTTCAAGTTGAAAAACTCCCAACTTGAAGATGAGATGAGTTTGGCGACCATACTCAAATACAGGTGGGAGTTTAATGAGAAATAATCTCACAAAAATTATACACGAAACGAACAGCAAAAGCAATAGCCTGTTCACAGGCGGCGGAGCAAGTGGTGCGGGCGTCGGACTGTTCAGTGCGCTTGCAAACGCTGGCCGGTAACAGCCCCTTACCGCTGAATCCCCCTCCACCGGAATTGCCTTGGTACAGAACGACGCAGAACCCGATCCGGAATAATTTTCAAGCCAAACAAAAAAGCCGCAGCTTCGTCTCACACGAAATTGCGGCTCTTTTCTTGTCGTCATCGCCTTGGCGGATTGGGCATTCGCCATAGAATACCCTCCTCGGCTTCCACCACCAGAATAGGTTCCAGCATGAATCTCTTTACCCGATAGACACCTCTGAGAAAGACTCCATTCTTTTCGGTAGCAGTTCGGATTCCCTCCGCGTCGTCCCGGCAAAGCGGAGATTCTTCCGGCAGGAGGAGGCTGAACGACACTTCCTCGCTCTCGCAAAGCTTCTCGGCTATGGCTGCGGCATCCCAGGGAGTTTCCGTCTCCCCTTCCTCCGGTATCAGATAGCCAAAGCTTTGGAAATTGCCGAGCACATCACAAAGCACCACGCCGATCCATTCGTCAGGAAGCCCCACCATATGCCAACTGGAGATCACCGTCAAATCTGCCTCCGTGAGTCTGTCACCTTCCGCGAACTGAGCCAAAATCATATCTCCGATCCGGAAGCGCACCTCCATGATCCACTCCGCCGTCCGCTCTCCGACTCCTTCCACCTGGCATAGTTCCTCCTTCGATGCAAACAGCACATCCATCACCGAGCCGAATTTCTGAATCAGACGATGCCCGATTTCGTTGGTGTTCGCCCGGGGAATGGATTCGAACAGCAGTTGTTCCAGCACCTCATGTGGCTGGCGACCGGTGAATCCGCATTTCAGAAAGGATTCGTACATCCGTTTCCGATGTCCCTCATGAATTTGCTTCGGCTTCTTCGTTTTCTCTTTCATACTCAGTTCAAAGCCACGCCCACCGCTGCCATGTACCGTCTGGACCAGTCGTAGGTATTGGCTGCCTGAATATTGTTCACAAAAACAATATCCGTCAGTCCGTAATCCTTGAACTGCTCGTAGACGTTCATGGTAGTATGGCGCACATCTACCACAAAGATATTGCCGTAATGCTCACAAAGGAAAGGAACGAACGCGTTTCCAAAGGAATCCTTCAAAACCAGAATGGTCTTATCCTGGGGATTTTCCGGCACGTTGATCACCGTGTACGGGTTGTCCCCGGCGATATAGGTCACATAAGTCTTGTTGGTATTGACAATGCTGGTATCGTACACGTTGGTACCGCCGTTCATATTGGTGACGGTCATAGTGTGCGCCTTGCGGGGGCGGAACACTTCAATGGTGTCGAGAAATTCCTTTACCCGTGCGTCATAGGTGTAGTTGTAAAGACTTCCCTGATACTGGTCGTTGGCAATGGAAAAATCGAAATCGTCC
>JAZSQX010000063.1:0-2603 GCA_045538235.1 Eubacteriales bacterium | reverse complement strand
GTTCTCCTCGGCGTGATCGTAGCCCTGCTCAATCGAACCGGCGCCTCTGCCGCATTCAGTAAGTGGGCACAGAAGAACATTAAGACCCGCGTTGGTGCCATGCTGGCTCCCTTCGTTTTGGGTGTTCTGATCTTCATCGACGACTACTTCAACTGCCTTACCGTTGGTTCCGTTATGCGTCCCGTTACCGACAGCCACAAGATTTCCCGTGCAAAGCTGTCCTACATTATCGATGCAACGGCAGCTCCCATCTGCATGATCGCCCCCATTTCTTCCTGGGCGGCAGCAGTAGCGGACTATGCAGAAGGCACCGGTTATTCCGGACTGACCCTCTTTATCCGCGCGATCCCCTACAACTTCTACTCCATTCTGACTCTGGTGTTCATCGTGGCACTCGCATTCATGAAGTTCGATTACGGTCCGATGGCAATTCACGAAAAGAACGCCCTCGAAAAGGGTGACCTCTTCACCTCCGGTACCGAACACGAAGAGACGAGCGGTCTTGTTGTCAACGAAAAGGGACGCGTGTGCGACCTCATTATTCCCATCGTCATCCTGATTGTGGTTAGCATCATCGGTCTGCTCTACGTGGGCGGCTTCTTCGACGGCGTTTCCTTCATCGATGCATTCGGTGATACCGACGCGACGGTTGGTCTCCCCTGGGGCGGTCTGATTACCCTGGTGATCATGGTGGTCTATCTCATTGCCCGCCGGGTCATCTCCTTCAAGGAAGCCATGGAATGCATTCCTGCCGGCTTCAACGCCATGGTTCCTGCCATTCTCATTCTGGTGATGGCTGGTTCTCTGAAGAATATGACCGTTCTCCTTGGCTCCGAGCCCTTCGTAAAGGCGTTCATGGAAAATGCACAGGGACTGCAGAACTTCCTGCCCGCCGTTATCTTCCTGGCAGCGTGCTTCATCGCCTTCTCCACCGGTACCTCTTGGGGCACCTTCGGTATCCTGATTCCCATTGTTACCGCCATCTTCCCCGCTTCCAGCGAACTGATGTATATCGGTATGTCTGCTTGTCTGGCAGGTGCGGTTTGCGGTGACCACTGCTCTCCCATCTCCGATACCACCATCATGTCCTCCGCTGGGGCAAGATGCGATCACGTCAACCACGTATCCACTCAGCTTCCTTACGCCATCACCGTTGCGGCCGTTTCCTTCGTGTGCTTCCTGATGGCTGCCTTCATCCAGGTTTGGTGGATCTGCCTTCCCATCGCTGCTGTTCTGATGATCGGCACGCTGTTTGTCATCAAGCAGATTACTGCGAAAAAGGCATAACATAGGTTCTCGGTAAAAAAATTATCCCCGCTTCTCTTACCTTCGGGTACGGGAAACGGGGATTTTTTGTATTGCAAAATCTGCGTACTCTATTCAATCCGGCGGATGCGGAAGCGGTCGCAGATGTAGTGATAACTCTCCCTGCCGCTGGAGGCAATCACGTGGTAGACCAGCGCATCGTCGGGGGAGGCTTCCAGTGGTTCGTGGTGATGGGCGTGGGCGGAAATGAGAACGTGCCGCTTTTTGTCGTCCGCAGTTCGGATTTCATGCCGCAGCTTATCCCGACCAGCCAGACGCAGGGGATTCAGGAGATACCACACCGCAAAATGCTCCACGTGCTTTTTGTTGTTCAGATCCCAGCCCTTCTGCGTCAGCATGGCATAGCGTGCCGTTTCGGTGAGCAGGGCATGGAGATACTTTTCACGGGACATCTCGATAACCCGGTCATATAGCTTCACAACGTAGTTTTTCATGGAATGCGCCTTCCTTTGTGAGAAAATCAAGTGCCTCCCATACGGAATACGGGAGGCGGGAATTGATCCAATCGGGAAGAATCAGTCGATGATGAAATGAACGGGGAGACCGTCCTTCGTGAGAGGAGTGGTTTCGCCGGCGATGAGGGGCTTGATGTAAGCGAGGCATTCGTCGGTGACGTTGTTGCCGTCTGCGGTGATAAATTCACGGGGCACGGAGCGAACCGCGTTGGCAATCTTGGTGACGTCCTTGGGTTCGAAGGTGATCTTGTATTCGCCGTCTGCCCGAACCATGGTGATCATGGAGCCGGAAATGCCAGCCACAGCGGATTCCACTGCCGTCTTACCGGTTGCCAGAGATTCGTCCAGGTCGGTGCGGGAGGTCAGATGTGCGGCGCATCTCTGGGGGAGATTCAGTTCAATGGAGCGAACCTTGCAGCCGAACTTTTCCTTCACCGCCAGCTCCAGTGCCTTGCCGGTGCCGGAGAGGTACTTGTGACCGAATACGTCTGCCGCGCCGCTCTGGGTACCTTCGCCCACGTAACGGCCGTCTTCAAAACGAACACCCTCGGAAACTGCCATTACCACGTTGGGATGCTTCTGGAATGCCGCTTCCACGTCGGTGAAGAACTGTTCCATGGAGAAGGGAACTTCGGGAAGATAGATGTTGTCAGGGGCAATGCCGTTGATCATGCCGGGAAGTCCAGCGGAAGCGGTGAGCCAGCCGGCATCCCGTCCCATAATTTCCACGATGGTCACCGCCTTGGTGGTGTAAACCGCGCAGTCACGGATGATTTCCTGCATGGTGGTGGCGATGAACTTGGCAGCGGAACCAAAGCCAGG
>JAZSQX010000117.1:0-4609 GCA_045538235.1 Eubacteriales bacterium | reverse complement strand
ACCGAGCGGAAAGAATCTACTCAGAATTCCGGCGTTTGCTTTTTTGTATTTACTTGGAAACGCCGAAAAGCATGGATATCGCGGAATAGAATAATCATTGAACAAACAAAAATAGTGACCGCCCGTCCCTTCGGCCTTGAGAAAGCCGTGCATTTTTCTCGGAAGGGGCAATAAAGCGGTCACTAATTCGTTAAAAATTGCGGAAATTAGGGACAGTGAGGGACAGAAAGAGCCTGCTTTACAGCTGCTCGAAATCAGTTTGGGGATAACCCACGTGAGTTCGAATCTCACCGTCTCCGGAACAATGCGGTTTGAGACCGCACACGAAAGCCGCAAAGTAGAGATATTTTGCGGCTTTTATGTAAAACATGAAGGCAAATATGAAAAAAATAACCACGGAAAGTGCATTATTAAAAGAGTTAGATATCGACACTATTGATCGCATTCCGTAAAAACTGAATCAATTTGTTGAACTTATACCCAATATTGATAAGGAGTTGGCAACGAAAATAACAAACCAATTTCCTGAATGCAAAAAACTTTGTACTGTAATTCTAAAATTTTGTAACAAAGGACTTGAAAGTTCAGACAAGAGTTTGCAAGTAACAATTGATTCATACAAAAGAATCATGGATAGTTTGAGTACGCGATTAGTAACTGAAAATCTGTCCGAACCAGGAAAAAAGAAATCACAAAAGAAATGATAAACCTTGCTGACAAAATTGCGAATTTGCATCGTGAGAATCAAAACTTCATTTTGAAAGTTTTGTCGGTTATATTGATCCCTATTACCATTATTATTTCCATTATAGTAACGCTTATCGGCGAAAAATCCAAAAATAACATTTCAAACATAAAGCCCGAAGCCATGACAGCCTCGGGCTTTGTTATTGAATTCGTTCGGTTTACTCCAGTTCAAATGCACCAGTGTAAAGCTGATAATACGTGCCGCGCTCTTCGATGAGCTTATCATGGCTGCCCCGCTCGATGATACGTCCGTGATCCAGTACCATGATTACGTCGGAATTCATAACCGTGGACAGACGGTGCGCAATGACGAACACGGTGCGACCTTCCATGAGCTTATCCATGCCTCGGGACACAATTGCCTCGGTTCTGGTGTCAATGGAGGAGGTCGCCTCGTCCAGAATCATCACCGGCGGATCGGCAACCGCTGCCCGGGCAATGGCAATGAGCTGCCGCTGCCCTTGGGACAGATTGGCGCCGTTGTTGGTCAGCATGGTGTGGTATCCCTCCGGCAGACGGGTGATGAAGTCGTCCGCTCCTGCCAGTTTCGCCGCTTCCACGCATTCCCCATCGGTGGCATCCAGTCTGCCGTAGCGGATGTTGTCGAGCACCGTTCCCGTGAAGAGGTTGGTATCCTGCAAGACGATCCCCAAAGAATGCCGGAGATCGGCTTTTTTGATTTTGTTGATATTGATGCCGTCGTAGCGGATTTTGCCGTCGGCGATATCGTAGAACCGGTTGATCAGGTTGGTAATGGTGGTTTTTCCGGCACCCGTGGCACCCACAAACGCCACCTTCTGACCGGGTTCCGCGTACACGGATACGTCGGTAAGCACCTGCTTTTCCCCGTCATAGGAGAAATCCACTTCGGTGAGGCGCACGTCTCCGGCAAGAGGAGTGTACGTGATGGTGCCATCCTGGTGGGGATGCTTCCAAGCCCATTTGCCCGTCCGCTTGTCCGTTTCGGTGACGGTTCCGTCGGGTGCAATCTCCGCATTCACCAGGGTCACGTAGCCATCGTCCGCTTCCGGTTCTTCATCCATCAGAGCGAACACCCGTCCCGCCCCCGCCATTGCCATGACGATGGAGTTGATCTGCTGGGACACGGCGTTGAAATTCCCCGTGAACTGCTTGGTCATATTAAGGAACGGCACGATGATGCTGATGCCGATGGGAAGTCCCGACAGGCTGATATTGGGTGCCTGCACCAACACCAGAATCCCACCCACGATGGCGGTCAGCACGTAGAGGACATTGCCGATGTTGTTGATGACGGGGCCCAGAATGTTGGCGTAGGTATTGGCGCGGAAACTGTCTTCACACAGTGCTTCGTTCAGCTTGTCAAACGCCGCCTTGCTCTCTTCTTCGTGGCAGAAAACCTTCACGACCTTCTGACCGCTCATCATTTCCTGCACATAGCCCTCGGTACGTCCCATTGCCTTCTGCTGACGGACGAAATACTTCGCAGATCCGCCGCCCACGAATTTCGTCACCAGATACATGGCAAACACGCCCGCCAGAACCAGCATGGTCAGCCATCCGCAGTAGTAGAGCATGATGGCAAGAACCACCAGAATGATCGCACCGGAGCGAATCAGTGCCGGAATGGACTGGGACACAAGCTGACGAAGGGTGTCGATATCGTTGGTGTAGTAACTCATGATATCCCCATGGCGGTGGGTATCGAAATACCGGATGGGAAGATCCTGCATCTTATCAAACATGGTACAGCGGAGCTTGGAGAGGAATCCCTGGGTGATATACGCCATGAGTTGGGTGTACGCCACCATGGAGATGATGGAAACCACGTACAGAAGAATCAGCGTAATGATAAGGGGCTTGATTTCCACCCATGCCGATGCCCAATCGCCGCTGGCAACCCACTGCTCGATGATCTTGATGATCCGCTGCTGGAAGAGGGCGGGTGTAGCGGAAACCGCGGCAGAAAAGAGAATGCACAGCGCGGTGAAAGGAACCAGCACGGGATAATACCCATTTAGAAGCTTGATGACCCGTACCAGATTGCCCATTTGGGGAGCCGGCTTATTTGCTTGCTTCATGATCCTTGCCTCCTCTCGTCTGCTGTTCGTATACTTCGCGATAAATGTCGCTGGTTTTCAGAAGTTCTTCGTGACTTCCCACGCTGACGATCTTCCCGCCGTCCATCACGATGATGCGATCCGCGTGCTCCACGGAGGAAACCCGCTGGGCGATGATGATCTTGGTGGTTTCGGGAATGTATTCCGCGAATCCAGCACGGATCAGCGCGTCGGTTTTCGTATCCACGGCGCTGGTGGTGTCGTCCAGTATGTGAATTTTCGGCTTTTTCAAGTGCGCGCGGGCAATGCAAAGCCGCTGCTTCTGACCGCCCGACACATTGGTACCGCCCTGCTCAATCATCGTATCGTATCCGTCGGGGAAAGCGCTGACGAAATCGTGTGCCTGTGCCAAACGGCAGGCGGCTTCGATTTCCTCGTCCGTGGCATTCTTGTCCCCCCAGCGGAGGTTTTCCCGCACGGTTCCCGCAAACAGCACGTTTTTCTGCAGCACCACGGATACGGCATCCCGCAGTGTGGTGAGATCGTACTGCCGCACGTCCACGCCGCCGATCTTCACTTCTCCCACCGTCGTGTCGTACAGACGGGAAATGAGCTGAATGAGGGTGGACTTACTGGATCCCGTACCGCCGATAATGCCGACGGTTTCCCCGGAGCGGATCTGGAGATTGATCCCCTCAAGGGCATACTTTTCGGCGTTTTTCGAATACTTGAAGCTGACACCGTTGAATTCCACGGAGCCATCCTTCACTTCATACACCGGATTTTCCGGATTCCGGAGAGAAGATTGTTCCGTCAGCACCTCGTCAATCCGTCGAGCCGATTCGGCAGACAGGGTGATCATGACGTAAATCATAGACAGCATCATGAGAGACATGAGAATCTGGGTACCGTAGGTAAGCATCGCGGAAAGATGACCCACATTGATATCCAGCCCGAAGCCGGAAATGACCATCTCCGACCCCACCCACATGACGAAAATCATGTTGAAGTACATACAGAGCTGCATGAGGGGGTTGTTGAACGCCACAATCCGCTCGGCTCTCGTAAAGTCACGGCAGATGTTATCGGCAGCAGCACCGAACTTCTTCTTTTCATATTCTTCCCGCACAAATCCCTTGACCGTCCGCATTGCCACGACGTTTTCCTCAATGGATTCGTTGAGCTTGTCGTATTTCTTGAACACGGCGCGGAAGGCGGGCATTGCCAGCTTCGCCACCATCAGGAGACCAAACACGAGAACCGGTACCACAATCACCAACGTCAACGCCAGCTTCCCGCCCATCACGAAGGACATGACGGCGGAGAAGAGGAACATGAGGGGACTGCGGATGGCAGTACGGATGATCATCATAAAGGACATCTGCACGTTGGATACGTCCGTGGTCATCCGGGTCACGAGAGAGGCGGACGAGAACTTGTCGATGTTTTCAAAGGAAAAATCCTGGGTCTGATAGAAAATGTCGCGCCGGAGATTCTTCGCAAATCCCGCCGATGCTTTCGATGCCGTATACCCCGCGGCAGCACCACAGGCAAGGGACACAAAGGCCAGCAGAACGAGAAGTATCCCGTTTTTCACAATGCCGGACAGTTCACACCCGGACTGAATGTCGTTGATGATGTTGGCAATGATGAAAGGCATCAGGCATTCGATGATGACCTTCCTCACAATCAGCAGAGGCGTGGCGATGGAAAGATTCCGGTATTCCCCCACGCATCGTGCAAGTCGTTTCAGCATAACAGCGTTACCCTCCCAATCTGGAATAATCTTATCCCAATTTCAAATCAAGTCGGATCGTAGCCAT
>JAZSQX010000005.1:0-2568 GCA_045538235.1 Eubacteriales bacterium | reverse complement strand
TAAGCTGCGCTTCACGGGCTTCCTGGACGACGTAGAACCGTACTACAACATCATGGATCTGAATCTCAACTGCTCCTGGGGCACGGAGACCTCCTCTCTCGCCCTTTCCGAGGGGATGAGCCTGTCCGTTCCCGCCGTCGCCACAACCTATGGCGGCAATCCCTACATGATCACCGAAGGGGTCAACGGACTTCTGGTGCCGGAAAAGGATGCTCCCGCCATGGCAGATGCCATTCTCTCCCTCATCCGGGACAGAGATCGGCTCGCCACCCTGTCCCGGGGCGCCAGAGAATTGTACGAGAAAAAATTCACCGCCCGCGCCATGACCGCCCAATTGGAAGCCCTGTACGAGGCATCCGTGAAGCGGCATTGTAAATAAAAAATCACCGCCCGAGCATTCTTTTTCGAGAATCCTCGGGCGGCTTTTGTTCTTCCATATCACGCAGGTTTTGTTTGAACCATAAAGTTTTCCACCGGGTTTCCAACAGCCTGTTCAAAAGTCGCATTTATCACACAAAAACCCGATTTTATTCACAGGAAAATCACCGACATTTCTCATCTCATTCCGTCAAATCCGGCACCTGTACGACAGCCGTCACAGGGCGGTGATCGCTGACCACGGCTGGTACGACAATCGTGTTCTGAATGTTGATGCACGGAGCGGTGAATATGTAATCAATCCGCGCCTCCGGTTTGTCCGACGGGAAGGAGGGTTCCCCCGTCATGAAGGTATCCTTCGACGAAAGTGCCCGAGAAAGAGGGGCGAGAATGGGGTCATCCGGGGTCATGTTGAGGTCCCCCATGAAGGCGAAGGGGAACGTTTCCGCCGCCGTCATCCGGAGCACCGTGGCAACCGCCGCCTCATGCTCCTGTGGGCAAAGTCCGAAATGGCTGGCGAACACCGCAAAGGATTTTCCGCCCACGTCCAGCACACAACGGGTCACGGTGCGGGATTCGATCCCCGGCTTGGCATCGGGAATGGGAATCACCGCCGCCTCCACGATGGGGTACTTCGACAGCACCGCATTGCCGTAGGGGTTTACGCCTCTCTCCCGGATGGAGCGTCCGAAGTAGCAATGATACCCCAGAATCCCCGCAATCGTTTCCGCCTGTGCCGTCCGATATCGGGGGGATCCGTCTCCCAGCCCGCACACCTCGTTCAGCACCACCACGTCCGGATCTTCCCCGCGGATTACCTCCGCCATGGCAGGAAGATCGATCACGTCCCCGGGCTGTAAATGGAGTCGCCCGTGCTGGATGTTATATGTCATCAGTTTCAGTTCCATGGTTTAGCCCTCCATGGAAATGCCAGCCCGATCAAAAAGCCGCAGCATGGCATTGTGATAGCCTTCGTAATCGTACAGAAACGCCAGTCCGTGATCGGCTTCTTCGGAGGTGAAGAGTTCCCCCCGCCCGTCTTCCACAAACGCGGTCATGTTTTCCACGCTCATTTCGTAGGGGACAAATCCGTCCGCTTTTCCGTGGGCGATGAGAACGGGCAGTTTCCGTCCGTCGTTGAGCATGGCAAGAAGTGCAGAGGATTTTTCCAGATCAAATCCCCCAAGGAGCCGTGCAAAAAAGTTCGCCGCGTGATAAATGGGGAACGGGGGCAGTCCGAACCACTGCTTCAGCACCTTTTTGCAGATGGCAGCAGGGGTGGTGTAGCCGCAGTCCGCGATGATCGCCTTGACGTTCTCGGGATATCCCACCTCACAGCCCATCATCACCGTCGCCGCGCCCATGGAGACTCCGTCCATGACCACGGGCAGTTTTTCCCATCGTTTCTGGGCGTATTTTGCCCACTGTACCACATCGTATTTTTCCAGCGCGCCGAAGCAGATATGCTCCCCCTCGCTTTCCCCATGCCCCCGGTGATCGATCACCAGGCACGTGAAGTGATCCCGGGTGTAAATGGATTCGAGGGCACAGGAGAAGTCCCACGCCCCGGAGGAACGGTACCCGTGCACCATGAGAAACACGCCCCGGGGTTCGGGATGCTCAAACACCCGTCCCACCAGCCGCAGTCCATCGTGGGAGCGAATTTCCACTTTTTCGTAAGGCATGGCTTTCAGCCGGTAAAATCCCTCTTTCATCTGCACCGTCACCTCTTCGGGGAGGGAGGAGGACGCCTTAAACTCCGCGTTCCAGAAGTCGGTCTGCCGCTTTCCGCTCCGATCCCGGACGATGGCGAAGCGGTACATATAATAGCCACCGCCCAACGCCGCCGCGATTCCGAGAAGGAGAACGGCTCCGATGATGATCATGGCAAGTTTCATAATGTCTCACGCTCCTTCGCCGTTTAGCATCCGCTTGAGTGTGTCTTCATCAATCACGGCCACGCCCAGTTCCGTGGCTTTCGTCAGTTTGGAGCCAGCTTCCGCGCCCGCCACCACGTAATCGGTCTTTTTGGACACGCTTCCCGTGACCTTTCCGCCGTGCTGCTTGATCCGCGCCGTGGCCTCCGGACGGGTCATGGTGGGCAGGGTTCCCGTCAGCACAAAAGTAAGCCCCGAGAAGAAATCGTCGGAGGGCTTTTGCACCGCGACCGTCAAAAGTCCCGCCTCGATC
>JAZSQX010000269.1:0-4388 GCA_045538235.1 Eubacteriales bacterium | reverse complement strand
CGAAACTGCGCTCTGACCCTCGCGTCACCAATTTGGAAGGTTGCAATGCCCGATATCTTAGCCGTGAGTTGATTCCTGTGCCGTGCGGATGTGCGGTAATGGATCTCTCCTTTATCTCCCAAACGCTGGTTCTGCCGTCAGTTCGAGAGATTCTGGCGGAGGGCGGCATCCTGCTCACGTTAATAAAACCTCAGTTTGAGTGCGGACGAGAAGCGGTAGGGCGTGGTGGAATCGTGAAGGATCCCCGTCAACACGCCTCCGCCATCCGAAAAGTCCTCTCTGCCGCAGAAGAAATCGGATTCGCACCTCAAGAGATCCTACGCTCTCCCATCACGGGTGGGGACGGAAACACGGAATTCCTCCTGTACGCCACTCTGGGTGGGGAAGGACGGGTCACGGAGACTCACATAACGGAGGCACTGCATGCATAACATGACGAACCTCGTATTGATACCCAATACGTCAAAAAACATAGAAAAAGGGGAAATTCTCTCCCTGATCGAGGATTTGCAGTCCGCAGGATGCCATGTGGGACTTCCGGAAGACTGTCGGGAACCCTTTGCCTACTTGAAGGATCGCGTGACCTGGTTCCCCGATCGGGAAGCATACGCCGCTTGTGACGCCGCGGTGGTGCTTGGCGGAGACGGCTCTATCATTAGCGCCGCACATCGACTTCTTGGGCTGAGTGTTCCCATTATCGGCATCAATTTCGGTCATATCGGATTTCTTGCCGAAATTGAGATGAGCGAAATCGGCTCAATCCATAACCTTTTGTCACGTGAGTACACCATCGAGGAGCGCATGATGCTGGACGCGGTGGTAACGGATCGTGCGGGACGAAGAAAAGGCGCGTACACCGTGCTCAACGATATCGTCCTAACAAACGGCCCCATCGCTCATCTGATCTCCTTTGACGTGCGGTGCGATGGAATGCTCATGGAGACTTGTCGTGCGGACGGATTTATCGCGGCAACGCCAACGGGATCCACGGCATACTCTCTTTCTGCAGGAGGGCCTGTTCTGGAACCGACGTTGGAAGCCATCTGCCTGACACCGATCTGTCCCCATACCCTCAGCACACGCCCCATCATCGTCCGCGGAAATTCCGTGATCCGGCTGGAGAATTTCAACAGCAAGGATGCGGCTGTCTTTCTCAATGCGGACGGGATGGACGATGTTCCCATTGAGAACGGAGACACGGTTGAAATCCGTCGTTCCCAATATATAACCAAGCTCATACGGATCCGAGAGAGAGGCTTCTATCACGCACTTCACCACAAACTTTCTGAAAAATAAGCCCACAGACGGTGGGAGAATCCCGTCAAAAAAACGATTGAAAGGATTGCCATGAAAGTAAAACGACACAATAAAATTCTTGAAATCATCGAAAACTATAACATCGAAACCCAGGAAGAGCTGATTGCCAAACTGAAACTGGCGGGTTTTGACGTGACCCAGGCAACCGTATCCCGTGACATTCGGGAATTGAAGCTACTCAAGCAGATGTCCGATCTGGGAACGTACAAATACGTGGTGCCGAAGACCACCCATACCGAAAACCATCACGTGTACAGCCGCGCCATCTCCAATTCCATCAAAAGCGTGGATTGTTCCTATAACGACATCGTCATCAAGACCTATCCCGGCATGGCGCAGGCTGTTGCGGCAGGGGTGGACTCTCTCCACGAGGCGAATATTCTCGGATGCGTGGCGGGGGATGACTGCATCATCATTGTCACCCGGGATGCGGATTCTGCGGTGGATATCACCCAGCGGATTCAGAAAATGATTGCGCCGTAAGGCAGACGGGAGAAGCAAGATGCTTTGGAACCTGTATATTGAAAACATAGCCGTTGCAAAGCAGATGGAAATCCGATTTTCCGAAGGATTCACCGTCATTACCGGTCAGACCGGCGCAGGCAAATCCATCGTGATTGACAGTCTTCTGCTCCTGTGCGGGGCGAAGAACGGGAGAGAACTGATCCGGAGCGGGGAAGAAAAGGCAACGGTGTCCGCCCTGTTTACGGCATCGGAACCGGTCATCCGGCGGCTGGAGGAGCTTGGCTGTCCCGTGGATGAAGGCGGGGAAGTAGAGCTGTTCCGGCAGATCACCGCGGACGGACGAACAACGGCAAAAATCAATCGGAGAACGGTTCCCGTGACGGTGCTCAGGGAAATCGCTCCCCGCCTCATGGGAATCCAGACCCAGAGTGAGAAGAATGCGTTTTCGGAAAAGAGCACCTACACCGATCTCTTGGACACGTATGCGGACACAGCGGAAGAGCGGGCTGGGTACCGGGTTTGCTACGACGAGTTGACCGATGTTCGACGAAAGATTGGAGAACTCAAGGAGGCCATGAGGGAGCGGGAAATGCTCCTCGACGTGCTCCGGTATCAGAAAAAAGAAATCGACTCTGCCAAACTTTCGGCGGAGGATGAAGAAGAACGTCTGATCCGCCTGCGGAATAAACTCCGGAGCCGGGAAAAGGTGTCGAAATATTCCGCTCTTGTGACAAAGGCTCTGGCGTACAGCGAAAAGGGAGCCACGGCAGCCTATCTGATTGAGCGGGCGGAGAGTGCGCTCCTTCAGTTGACGGACGTGCTTCCCGAGGCAGAGGAGCTGACGTCCCGTCTGTCCAACTGTCGGTACGAACTGATCGACGTGGCAGAGCGGGTAAAGGATGCGTTAGAGGACGATGGGGGCGATCCCGTGGAAAAACTTACCCAGATCGAATCCCGCCTCTCCCTCATCGAAAAGCTGGAACGGAAATACGGCTCCACCATTGCCGAAATCAAAGCCAAGCGGGAGGAAATCGCCGCTAAGATTGCCGATTTGGAAGACGGGGATATGAAACTCACCGAGCTGGAAAAGGCACACCGGACGGCAAAGGAAAAAGCAGCGGCGGCAGCAGCGGTTCTCAGCGAAAAGCGGAAAACGGCGGCGGAGAAACTGTCGGCAGAGATGATCGAATCCCTCCGGTTTCTGGATATGCCGAAGGTTCGCTTTCGGATTGCGGTAGTTCCCATGCGAGGAGCGGACGGTGAGTACGAATTTCATGCTGACGGCTACGACGACGTGGATTTCCTCATTTCTGCCAACAGCGGGGAAGAGATGCAGACCCTCGGTCGGGTTTCTTCCGGTGGGGAGTTGTCCCGTGTCACCCTGGCGATGAAGACTGCCATGGCGGAGAAGAACGACTCCGGTACGGTGATCTTTGATGAAATCGACTCCGGCGTGTCCGGTAGTACCTCGGAGAGAATCGGGATTCTTCTCGACAAACTTTCCCACAGTGTACAGGTGATTACCGTGACCCACTCGCCTCAGATTGCCTCCATCGCGCCCTGTCATCTGCTGATTGAGAAAAAAGAAGCGGACGGGCGCACCGAAAGCTCCGTGAGAGAAATCACCGGACAGGAGCGCACGGCGGAAATTGCCCGGATTATCGGGGGCATCTCCATTACGGAAAAACAGACGGCAGCCGCACAGGAAATGCTGTCTAAAAATAAAAACCAACAATAAAATATCAAAACAGGAGAATCCTACAATGCAGATTTATGAAGAACTTCAAAGAAGAGGTCTGATTGCACAGACTACCAACGAGGAAGAAATCCGCGAACTGGTCAACAATGGGAAGGCAACCTTCTACATTGGCTTTGACTGCACTGCAGACAGCCTGACCGCCGGTCACTTCATGGCGCTGACTCTCATGAAGCGTCTTCAGATGGCGGGCAATAAGCCCATCGCCCTCATCGGCGGCGGTACCACCATGATCGGTGACCCCTCCGGACGGACGGATATGAGAAAAATGCTGACCAAGGAAGACATCGACCACAACGCCGCCTGCTTCAAGCGTCAGATGGAACAGTTCATCGACTTCTCCGACGGTAAGGCTCTGATGATCAACAACGCCGACTGGCTGCTGAACCTGAACTACGTGGAAATGCTCCGCGAAGTGGGCGCTTGCTTCTCGGTCAACAATATGCTCCGGGCGGAATGCTACAAGCAGAGAATGGAAAAGGGTCTGTCCTTCCTGGAATTCAACTACATGATCATGCAGTCCTACGACTTCTACTACCTCTACAAGAACTACGACTGCAACCTCCAGTTCGGCGGCGCCGACCAGTGGTCCAATATGTTGGGTGGTACCGAACTGATTCGCAGAAAGCTGGGCAAGGATGCCAACGCTATGACCATCACCCTTCTCACCGACTCCCAGGGCAAGAAGATGGGCAAGACCGCCGGCAATGCCGTGTGGCTGGATGCCAATAAGACTTCTCCCTACGAGTTCTACCAGTACTGGCGCAACGTTGGCGACGCCGACGTTATGAAGTGCATCCGTATGCACACCTTCATTCCCATTGAAGAGATCGAAGAGATCGAAAAATGG
>JAZSQX010000186.1:0-2795 GCA_045538235.1 Eubacteriales bacterium | reverse complement strand
TGATGTTGTAGTGAGTCAGCATCACGCCCTTGGGGAATCCCGTGGTGCCGCTGGTGTACTGCATATTGCACACGTCGTGCTTGTTGAGGAGAAGTCGGATCGTAGCCATGTCGTTCTGTGAGCCAAGGAGTTGGGTCTAGTCATTGTCTTCCTAAGACCGCTTGGCCTCCGACTTTGATGTTGTAGTGAGTCAGCATCACGCCCTTGGGGAATCCCGTGGTGCCGCTGGTGTACTGCATATTGCACACGTCGTGCTTGTTGAGGAGAGCGGCACGGCGGTAAACGGCTTCGATGGGGGTTTTGTCTGCCAGCGCAAGGGCTTCTTCCCAGGTGTGGCATCCCTTCTGCTTCGAGTCAATGGTGATGATATTCCGCAGGAAGGGGAGACGGCGGCTGTGGATGGGCTTGACCTCCTCGTTCTGCTCTAACTCCGGGATCAGCTGCTTGATGATACCCACGTAGTCGGAATCCTTGTACCCGTCGATCATGACGAGGGTGTGGGTGTCGGACTGGCGGAGCAGGTATTCGGCTTCGTGAATCTTGTAGGCGGTGTTCACGGTGACCAGCACGGCGCCGATTTTTACCGATGCCCAGAAGGTGATGAACCACTGGGGCACATTGGTCGCCCAGATTGCCACGTGATCCCCCTGCTTCACGCCCATGGTGATGAGAGCACGGGCAAAGCGATCCACATCATCCCGGAACTCGGGGTAGGTGCGGATGTAATCGCACTCCGTGTAGCGGAACGCGTACTGTTCGGGGAATTCCTCGCACATCCGATCCAGCACCTGGGGGAAGGTCTCGTCGATGAGGTGATCCTTTTCCCAGACGTAGTAGCCGTCGCCCCGCTTGTTCACCTGGAGCCGTTCGCTGTTGCCGGCGATGCCCAGATGCTCGGACATGAAGTGGGCGTAGTGGGGGAAGACGATGCCGGCGTCGGAGAGATGGGGGGCGTAATGCTTCATCCATTCGAGGGAGATGTAGCCTTCGTAGTTCAGGGAGCGGAGCGCCTTCATGTAGTCCGCCATGGGGGGAAGATCCCCTTCGCCCACCAGACGGTATTCGATTTTTCCGTCCACCATGACGGAGTCCTTGATGTGAACGTGCTTGATGAAGGCACCCAGATTGCGGATGGTGGTTTCGGGGTATTCGCCCTTGAAGCGATAGGGGTGGTTCCAGTCCCAGAGAGCCGCTACGTTGTCACTTCCGATGGCGGCAAGAACGTCGGCGAGACGGGCGGTGTCGGAATATACGCCGTTGGTTTCAATCAGCAGGGTTACGCCCGCTTCTTCCGCGATGGGTGCCAGAATCTTCATGGGCTCGATGACGTTGTTGTCGTCAAAATCCGTGGTAGGTTCTGCGGACAAATCCCCCAGAACCCGCACGTAGGGAGTGCCCATAGCCGCGGCGAGAGCGATGTATTCCTTCAGCTCCGCGATGCTTTCCTCGTGCTTTTCCCGGTAGCGGAGGGCACAGCCGGAGGAGAAGCAGGAGATTTCCAGCTTCAGCCGCTTCAGATGCTGACGGGTCTCGGCCAGATTTTCCGGCAGAAAGGGAGAGGACTGCCCGGAGAAGATGTCTCTTCCCATTCCGCGCACCTCGATCCCGTGGAATCCAAAGTCCTTCGCCATGGTATAAATGTCCGTCCAGGAGAAATCCGGACAGCCCAGGGTGGAAAATGAAATTTTCATACGATTTGCCTCCGTTTTGCTTGATCGAAAAATAAAAAACACCGTCGCTCACAAAAGAGACGCGGTGCAAAACCTCGTGGTACCACTCTTATTCGGTAAAAATACCCTCATTTCAGGCACAGCATGATGCCCACCCCCTGTAACGGTGGGATTCCGTCCGCATCTACTTGCCATGTGGCGTTCGGGCAGCCGCTTAGGGGTGAGTAAAATCCGATCCGCCGTTGTCTTTCACCGACCGACAACTCTCTGTGGGACTTAGCAGATTCTGATCCCCGTCATTGCGTTTGAAATATTTTGGTGGAGGAATTATACCACATCTCCCCGATTTTGTCAAGGGCTTTTTTGAAAAAAACGTCCACTTTCCCCTGGGAGAATCTTGAAGAATCGGGAAGGCTGTGCTATAATAAGGGAAATTGGATGTTTCGCCCGGTGCCGGAAGGATTTGACAGCGGGCGGTGATACGACGGAAAGGAAGCATACGATGAAGGTTGTATTACAGAATCTTACCAAAACGTTCCCCGCGCGGGGAAAAAAACAGGGGGAGGTCACGGCGGTGGACGATTTCAGTTTTGAGATTCCGGACGGAAAGCTCATCGGACTCTTAGGCCCCTCGGGATGCGGCAAGAGTACCACGCTGAATCTGATTTCCGGGCTTCTCACACCCACGTCGGGAAAGATCTTCTTCGGCGAGGACGACGTAACGGATCTGGCTCCGGAGCACCGGGGGGTGGGACTGGTGTTCCAGAATTACGCCCTCTACCCCCATCTGACCGTGCGGCAGAATATTCTCTTCCCCCTCCAGAATCTGAAGGGCGAGAACAGGCTCTCGAAGGCTGAAATGAACGAAAAAGCGGAGAAAATTGCCGCTCTCGTCCAGATCGACGGACTCATGGAGCGCAAGCCTGCCGAGCTTTCCGGCGGTCAGCAGCAGCGGGTTGCCATTGCCCGGGCGCTGGTGAAAATGCCGCGGGTTCTTCTGATGGATGAGCCCCTGTCCAATTTGGATGCCCGTCTTCGTCTTCAAACCCGGGAGGAAATCCGCCGGATTCAGCGGGAAACGGGGATTACCACGGTGTTCGTCACCCACGACCAGGACGAAGCCAT
>JAZSQX010000097.1:0-9483 GCA_045538235.1 Eubacteriales bacterium | reverse complement strand
ATCCCTCCCAATTTCTTTGAGATATACCGTAATCGCCGTTTCGTCGGTGTCAAGGAGTGCCCGGAATGCCTCTGCGGGGATTTCCAGGGATTCCATTTCCCCGGGAGCCACCGCGGATTTGCCCTTCTTCACAAGAACCGTACCGGACGCGGTTTCGATGACGAGCTGTACTTTCTTATATACGTCCGTTACCCGGAAGAAAACACGGACGGACTGGGGTTCTGCGGAGAGATCCAGCCGTTCGGGCACGGTGTAGCGCACGCCGAAGCCGGTTTTCACCTCGATGGACTTCACCGTGGGCGTGGTTTTTCCGAGAATCCGGGCTGCAGCAGCGCGTCCTGCCACGTCGGCTTCCTCGGATACGTAGTCCACCAGGTCATACACATGAAGCACATTCCCGCAGGCGTAAATTCCTTCGGCGGAGGTTTCCCGGTACTGGTTGACATTCGCACCGCTCGTCATCCGGTCGAGGGAGATATCCGCACCCCGGGTCAGTTCGTTTTCGGGGATCAGCCCTACGGAGAGGAGCAGAGTGTCGCATTCGATGTATTCTTCCGTGCCGGGAATGGGGCGGCGTCCGTTGGCTTCATCCACCTTGGCGATGGTGACGCCTTCCACCCGTTCCTTGCCGTGAATCTGAACCACGGTGTGAGAAAGGCGGAGGGGAATGCCGAAATCATCGAGGCACTGTGCAATATTCCGGGCAAGACCGCCGGAATAGGGCATCAGCTCACACACGGTCATCACCTTGGCGCCTTCCAGGGTCATGCGGCGTGCCATAATCAGTCCGATGTCGCCGGAGCCAAGGATGACAACCTTGTGACCGGGCAGGAAGCCTTCGATGTTCACGTACCGCTGGGCGCATCCGGCGGTATAGACACCGGCGGGACGGGAACCGGGAATGCTGAGGGCACCGCGGGTTCGTTCGCGGCATCCCATCGCCAGAATGACTGCGTCGGCGGGGGCGGTGGTGTAGCCCATTTCGGGGGAGATAAAGGTGACGTGACGGTCAGCGGTCAGGGACAGCACCATGCAGTTGCACAGGATGGGAACCCCCGCTTCCTCTGCCATTTTTACGTAACGTCCGGCGTATTCGGGACCGGTTAACTCTTCCCCAAAGCGGTGCAGACCGAATCCGGCGTGAATGCACTGATTCAGAATGCCGCCGGGCTCCGTGTCCCGTTCCAGCACCAGAATGTCCTCCGGGGAAAGACCGCCGTTTACCGCGGCAACAGCAGCAGACAGACCTGCCGGACCGCCGCCGATGATCATCAGTTTCTTATGCATCCTGTTCACCCTCCCTCTTGTGTACCAGCCAGGAATTGCCACCGCATTTGGTGACTTCGCACAGGGATTTGCCCGTGTGTTCCGCAATGAGAACGGCCACTCTGGGGGAACAGAAGCCGCCCTGACAGCGTCCCATGCCGGCGCGGAGACGTTTTTTCAGCATATCCACGGTGATCGCCGGAATGGGAGCGGTGATGGCAGCAATGACGTCGCCTTCCGTGACGGTTTCACAGCGGCAGACGATTTTTCCGTAAGCGGGATTCTTTTGACAGATTGCCACTTTTTCTTCTTCCGTCATCTGATTGAACTGCCTGTGGTTTCGGTCGGGGCGGCGGGTGGGAATGTAGTCTTCCCGGTCAGTGAGAACCAGTCCGCTCTCTTCTAAGAGGGAAACCAGATATTCGGCAACGGCGGGGGAAGCGGCAAATCCGGGGGACTCCACACCGACTGCGTGGATGACGCCGGGCACCTGTTCCGATGCCTTCAGATAGAAGTCGTAAATGTCGGGAGTGGGACGAACGCCGGAAAAGGAGGTGATCGCCATGCGCACGTTGACGGAGGGCATGATGCGGTGTGCGCCTTCTGCGATTTCGTCGAGTCCGGGCTGGGTGGTGCTCTTGTCGTCGCCGTCCTCAATGGGGTACGCGTTGGGACCTACGATGAGGTTGCCGTGTACCGTGGGGCTGACCAAAATGCCCTTGCCGCGATCGGAGGGACAGACGAAGAGGGTGGCGTGTGCCATATTCCCACAGGCCTTGTCGAGAACGTAATATTCGCCGCGGCGGGGGATGATGTGAATGGGAAATTCGTTCTCTCCCAGGATTTCGGCAACCTTGGCGGAGTTGACCCCGGCGCAGTTGACCACATAGCGGGCGGCGATGGTGTCTTCTCCGTTGGTGACGTAGTGAATGTCACCCGCTTTGGAGGAGTCGATGACCTTGAAATTGAAATAGAAGTCCACCCCGTTGGTTGCAGCATTTTCCGCAGCGGCAATGGTGATACCGTAGGGGCAGGTGATGGCGGCGGAGGGGGCATAGAGGGAGCAGGTTGCCTCGGGAGAGATGTTCGGCTCCATGCGGCGAAGGGTCGCCTGGTCAATGAGGGAAAGACCGGGAACCCCGTTCTTCACCCCGCGTTCGTAAAGTTCTTCGAGGGTTTTTCTGTCTTCTTCGCCGAAGCCGACCACGTGGGAACCCACTTCCTTCAGCTCCACATCCAGTTGGCGCGCCAGTTCTTTCATGAGAGCATTGCCCCGAACATTCAGTCTTGCCTTCAGCGTGCCTGGCTTGGCATCGTATCCGGCGTGAACAATGGCGGAGTTGGCACAGGTAGCACCCATGGCAACGTCGCTTGCCGCCTCTGCTACGGCAACCTTGCAGTTTTTGGTAGCCAGAAGGCGGGCGGTCATGACACCGGTACATCCCGCGCCGATGATCAGTACATCATATATCATATACGATCCGTCCTTATAAATGCCGTTCTCGTATCCGTTTTCAGAGAACAGAAAGTTTTTACAAGAATAGTATACCACACTTGTACGAAAATTGCAATGAGTGGGGGAAAAAACTTCTTGTCAAACTCTACAAAAAAGATTCCGCTTCTCACGGACTCTTGTATTTCGGCGGAGGATATGATAAAATAGAAGAAAAGCTGCCCGAGGATCGTCATGTTCCGAAAGGCAAGACCATTCATGAGAGCGGAGAAAAAGAGGAACGAAAAGCGGATAAATCGAACCGATCTGCCGGGGGCTGAGGAACTGGCGAGAAAAACAAGCGGACTCATCAGCGCGGTAGACCGCATGGTGGTGGGACGGCGGTACTCGCCTACTACGACGAGGGAGTATTCCTCCAATTATTTCTGGGAGGGAACCGCTTACTCTTCCGGGCGTTCACCCCTGTGATGAAGAGTCCCCTTCTCGGAATCCGTCTGGAAAGGGCAATCGAATACGACAATCTGCCCCAAGAATACGCGGCGCCAATCCGGGAACAATACCCCGGCCATTCCGCCCATTCCCCGGAAAACATAATGGTAATTATAGAAACAGAAGAATTCGGCGGAACCCTGACTGACCGGGAATTGTCTTCAGCGGGGCAGTATCTCAGTCAGATTTCGTCGGCGGCGTATGCGTCCCTGCGCTTCTTCGGAAAAATTCGGGCGCGCTATTTCCTCCGCACCCTGTAAGGCGGAGACGATAATAAAAGAAGGAAGATTATGACAGACACAGAACCCAAAAACATCCATCCGTCCCAGGTATCGGCGGCTCATCTCGCCTACCTCGGCGACTGCGTATACGAACTCTTTGTGCGGGAATACCTGGTGCGGAACCATGCTCCCCATCCCAGCGTGGAATCTCTCAAATACGTGACGGCTCCCGTCCAGAGTGCGGTGGCGGAGCGGATTCTCCCCATCCTCACGGAGGAGGAAGAGGGGGCATACCGCCGGGGTCGAAATGTGGGACATTCCCATATTCCCAAAGCCAGCACCGCGGCGGAGTATCGGCGGGCGACGGGACTGGAAGCCCTGTTCGGCTGGCTGTATCTCAGCGGGCGGCAGGAGCGGCTCAGAGAACTGTTTGAAGTGGCGTTTGCCCAGCCGGAGGAATCCGGGGACGAAGGGGCACTTTCCACCTCTCCCGGAACGAAAAGCGAAGCGGAATCGGACGAAACCTGATGAAAAACGGCGCGAAAACTGAAAAAATGGTGGGAAAATTTTCGTTTCCATGCCCGGAGAACTTGATTTTACCGCCCGTTTGTGGTAGTATATAGGTATCTTTATAGTTTGCACTTATCGTTCGATAAAGAAAAAAGTGATAACGAGGAATAACATGAAACAAATTGCAATTATTGGATACGGTGTGGTAGGGGGCGGAATTACCGCAGTGCTGGAAGCCAATGCCGATAAAATCAAACAGACGGTGGGGGAAGCGGTCGGCGTGAAGTATATTCTCGACCTGCGGGATTTCCCCGATTCTCCCTATGCGGATCGGATTGTCCACGATATTGCTCCCATTTTAGCGGATCCCGAGGTGGAGCTGGTCTGCGAAACCATGGGCGGCTCCCATCCGGCGTATGAGTTTTCCACCCAGTGTATGGCGGCGGGCAAATCCGTCGTCACGTCCAATAAAGAAGTGGTAGCCAATTACGGGGACGCGCTTCTCGCCTGTGCCAAGGAAAACGGCGTGTCCTATCTCTTCGAAGCCAGTGTGGGCGGCGGCATTCCCGTTCTGAGACCCTTTGCCACGTCTCTGGCTGGGGAAAATATCGTCAGCGTGGCGGGAATCGTCAACGGCACTACCAACTTCATTCTCACTAAGATGAAAGAGGACGGACGTTCCTTCGGAGAAGTGCTGGCGGAAGCGCAGGAACTGGGCTACGCGGAACGGGATCCTTCGGCGGATATCGACGGCATTGATGCGAAAAGAAAGATCATCATTCTCACCGCTCTGGCATCCGGCAAACTGCTCGCAGACAGGGACGTGTACGCGGAAACCCTGCGGAACGTGACCCCCGATGACATTGCCGCAGCGCAGAAACTGGGGGGAGAAGTGAAACTCATCGCCCGGGCGGATTTGGGCGGCAAACTCCCCCAGGCATACGTCTGCCCCATGATCGTGCCGGGATCCTGTCCCCTTTCCCATATTTCCGGCGTATATAACGGTATTTCCGTCACAATGAGCCTCACGGGAGATATCATGTACTACGGCAGAGGAGCCGGTCGTTTCCCCACGGCGGGAGCGGTGGTAGCAGACGTGTGCGCGGCTCTTTCCGGTGCGGCGACGGCAGAAACCGTGCCCGTCTTCACGAAAGCGGACGGTGCCAAGCCCTTTGACACCATTCCTTTTCCCTACTATATCCGCTGCGAGGGTGGTCGGACGGAACTGCTCGAAAAGCTGGAACCCGTCTGCGATCATGTGGAAATCTTCTCCGAAAAGGACGGCGTCGTGGAGCTGACGGCAGGCAAGGTGAACCGGAATGTGCTGGAAACGGCGCTTCGGGGTATTCCTGTACAGTCCATCATCCGCATTTACGAATCATAACGAGGAGGCTTTATGTACGATATTCAGGCAATCACACGGGATGACGAGATCGCCATTGTTTATATCCGCCGTCCCCCCAACGTGCCGGGATTGGCGTACCGCACCTTTTCCCATCTGGCACAGGGGAGCGTGGACGTGGATATCATTCTGCAGACCGCATCCTTCGGACGGGATGTTGACATCATCTTCACCGTACATAAAGAGGACATGGAGCACACACGGGATTTGCTGGAGGCATTCTTCGCCGATCATGCCGCGACGGAAATTGAGATTGATCCGTCTGCGGTGAAACTGGCCGTAGCGGGGGAAGGGATGCAGGGACGTCCCGGAGTCGCCGCGCGGGTGTTCAAATGCCTCTGGGATGAAGGGGTGCGGATTATCAATATTTCCACCAGCGAGATCAAGATCTGTATGCTCATTGCCCAGGCAGATGCCGATAAGGCGGCAAAAGCCCTTTATGCGGAATTTGGTGTCTGATAAAACCAAAGAAAACAGAAAACCTCAGCAGCCATTCGAACTGCCGAGGTTTTTTCATCAGACCTGTTTTGCGAGTTTTTTGAGTATCTCCGAGAGGGGGACAATCAAGAGCCCCGCTACAAAGTTGCCCGCGCCGTGCATCACGTCAAAGGGAATCCCCGCCCCGATCCACGCAAGCATCTGTTCAAAATTCAGCCCCAACATCAGCGCCTGAGCGGGAGCATACAGCGTGCCAAAGGAGAGTCCGTGAAGACAGCAGACCACGGGATACATGACGCACGCCACAGCCTTTGGCATCCGTCTGGGAAGAAGCATGGTGATGGCCCAGAGGATGGTCCAGATATAGAGGTACGGTACCCACCACATCGAGAAGCCACCGTACAGGCCGTTCATCAGAACGTAGAGAGAAATGGGAATCAGAGCCTTTCCGCGAAACACGATGGTATAGAGCATGGTCAGCATTCCGAGCAGGTGAATGTTGGGCAGGGCTTCCATCAGAATTTTGGAGCAGAACATGAGGGTTCCCAGCATGGGGAAGAGTACCAGTTCCCGGGTGGAAAGGGCTCTTTTTCTTGGTGAGGGATTATTTGGTGTAGGCAAGCTGGTAGGTAGCGCCTTCGGTGATTTCGGTGCTGTCTACACCGGTCATGGCGTATTCTCCGTTCACATAGAATGCCCAGTAGCTTTGATCCACGTCATAATCGGCGGTGATGCCGTTGACGCTCTTGATGTACATACCGAAGTCGCCGTCCTCGCCCGCGATCAGTCCGTGCTCCAGAAGAGCGGCTCCCACGGTGTCTTTGTTCGTGTGGATGGTGAAGATTACGATCTGTTCTTCTACCTTGACTTCGACCACAGCGGTTTTGGCACCGGTTCCGAATTCCGTGTTTTCTCGATAGGCTGCATTGTCCCAAAGCCCCGTTTGGTCGACGGTATTGCCGCAGGCGGTGAGACATACGATCATCACGAGTACAAGAACGATGGAAATGGATGGATTCAAGATTCTTTTCATTTTTTGTTATCCTTTCTTTTTTTACAAAAGGACAAAATAAAAGTACCCTCCCCGGGGTACGATGAAAGGAGAGCGGGGGCGTCCTGCCACACCCAAAAAGCCGGAACCATGCTCCCGACTTTCCGCCGTTTCCCATCGTCTCCCCACTTTGCCCGGAAGACTTTTACGGGTCACAGACCGACAAGCATTCCGACTGGACGATACCGATGAGGCATCGAGATACGGTAATGGCTGTTGCTGCGGATTCTCACCGCGATTTCCTTGTCCCCGAACATACCGTCTGGCAGTATGCCCGACAACGGTGTTTCTGGCACCGATGATCTGTGTTCGTTCTTTTGTCGCCTTATTATAGCACAATTCTGGAGCGGGCGCAAGAGTATTCCGGGATTTTGGCGTTTTTTTAAGGGGCGAAAACAAAAAACTGCATCCTCAAGAAGAATGCAGCAGCGGTATTCCAAAGGGGGATTCTTCCGAAAGTCCCCCTTGCATTTTGTTGTGTCTTGTGCTATAATTGTAAGGCAAACCCGTCAGAGGGAATCGCAGCCTGCCAGTGCCGCACCGATGACGGGACCGAAGGCGGAGTTTTCGGGAATGATGAAGTTCATGTCGAACATCCGGTTCAAGGTGGTGAACACCTGGGGCGCCTGGGAGACCACGGAGAGATTTCCCGTGAGAACCACGTCCTTCAGACCGTAATTCCGGGCGGCAAAGATGGCAACCATGCCGATGGTCTCGAACACCATGTTGATGATGCCGAGGGCAATGTCCGCTTTCGTCGCCAGATCGCTGACGGAGCCGAAATTGGATGCGGTCATAATATCGGAGAAGCCGGGAACAATGTCCTCTTTGGTGATGTCGTTGATCTTCAGATCCACCCGATCGAGAGAACCGTTTTTCGCAAGATCCGAGATGTGCTCCACGTTGTCCATGTTCAGCATTTTCTTGGAAAGACCCACGAGGGTGCCGCCGCCCACGCCCGTACCGCCCAGGTACTGAGGCTCCTCTCCCCGCTTGGCGTGAACGAGAGCCGTGCCGGTACCGCAGCTTGCAATGACGGCGCGATTCAGTCCGCTGAGATACAGCCCGCCGAGCCCGATGGATTTGAACTCTTCAATGGTTTCACAGGGGAGATCATAAATGGGGCGGGTCATATAGGAAGAGCCGGCGCCGGTGACCATGACCTTGCGGATGTCGCGGAGGGAATAGCCGTTTACATCGAGGAATTTGCCGAAAGCGCCGTAGATGGACGTAATGGGATCGTTGGCACGGACAAACAGAGGCGCAACCAGACGGTGTCCGCCGTTTTGCACGTCAAATCCCACGATTTTTGTGGTACTGCCGCCGATGTCGATGCCGATGACAATAGACTGAGCCATAGTGATGCACTCCGTGTAGGATGATTTTCGATGAAATGTTCGAATTTCCTCCATTATACCATGCACGCACCGAAATGTCAACCGCCGGGGAAGAAACGGCAGGGAAATGCCGCCCTCCCCTCTCGATAATAAAATGAAACCCATCACCGAAAGGAATGTGAAACGTATGCTGACTGAAAAAAACTACGCCGCATCGGCATCCCTCCTGAAAGAGAAAAAGCTCTATATCTTCGATATGGACGGTACCATTTATCTGGGGGGCAATCCCTTTGATTTTGCCGTGCGGTTTATCAATCGCCTCCGTGCGGACGGAAGACGGGTGCTGTTCTTTACCAACAACGCCTCCCATAACCCGGAATTTTATCTGGAAAAACTGACCCGGCTGGGATTCGCTCCCACTCCGGAAGAAATCTGCACCTCCGGCAACGTAACTGCCGCATTTCTCACCCGGAAGAGAGCGGGGAAGACCGTGTATCTCCTCGGCACGAAGGAACTGTACCGCCAGTTTGCCGATTGGGGCGTGGATTTGGTGTGCGACGAGGACGGCAATCCCGACGGGCGGAAGGCGGATATCGTGGTCACCAGCTTTGACACCACCCTCAACTATGAAAAACTCACCGTTGCCTGCGATTTCATCCGGTACGGCGCGGAATATCTCTGCACTCACCCGGACTACAATTGCCCCACGGAAACGGGCTTCATCCCCGACAGTGGTGCCATTGCCGCCTGTGTAACGGCTTCCACGGGGGTACTGCCCACCTATTTTGGCAAGCCCTATCCGGAAACGGTGGAGATGATCGCCGAGATCACGGGGGAAGAGAAGAAAAATATGCTCATCTTCGGCGACCGGCTGTATACGGATATTGCCACGGGTAAGCGTCACGGTATCACCGCCGCCCTGGTTCTCACCGGGGAGACGAAAGTGGCAGACGTGGAAGCCGCAGAGGAAGCGGACAAGCCCGATCTGATGCTGGCGTCCCTTGCCACGGCGGATGAAATGATGTTTGGCGCATAAGAACGATATACCGCAAAGGGGAGATCTTCTTTTGTGAAGGGTCTCCCTTTTTTTGCTGCCGTTATTCTCCTGCAATCTCCCGGATCAGGGCATCTGCAAAGAGTTCCGCACCTGCCAGAGCCTCCTGATGGGAGCAAGCGCAGGGGCCGATTTCCACCAGCAGAGAGCCCGGCGCGTACTGCTCGTTGAAGGAAGCGCTCCGCAGATTGATGTCCCGCATCAGAGTGGGATAGATGTACGCAATGGACTGATGGAGCCGAGCCGCCAGGGAGAGATTGTC
>JAZSQX010000218.1:0-16054 GCA_045538235.1 Eubacteriales bacterium | reverse complement strand
TGGCACCGGGCTTCAGCATGGGTGTCACGTCATAACTGTGGTACAGCTTGCGCTTCATCTCTTCCGTGCAGCCGGGGGTGAATTCCAATATGTGCTTGCCGCCGTTTTCATCCAGATGATAGAGCCGTTCGCCGTTGATGCGTGCCACGTAGATGCCGCAGCCTGCGGTGTACATTTTCGCTTTTTTGATTTCCTTGGTGACGGTGATCTCTTTCCGGAATGCGGGGAGCATTTCTCTCGAGCGATCCTCGGTGTGAGGAAAGGAGATCCACTTGGACTCTGCCAGAATCGCGGAGTCGAGGAGGGTGGTGAAGAAGGAAGCGGATGCCGTCAGAACTTCCCCATTTGAGAGTTCTGTCGTTACCGTCCAGGTGTAATCCGTGGCTGGCTTGAGGGTGGAGCCGGCATAGCGCACCCGCATTGCGGAGGATTCCACCACGCCGCTGTCCCAAACCGTTTTTCCGCAGGCGCAAACTACCGTGACGCGATAGGATTTTTGGGTGATGCCCGTCTCATCGGAAGAGAACTTCCAGGCAAAGCGGGGCGTTTTGGTGTCGATACCCGCAGCCAGACGGAGCTTTTCGGTGGTAAGACCGTAAATCTTTGTCATAATGCTTCTCCTTTGTTGGAAAAAATGGGATTGTGTTCAGTATAACACGGGCACTTCCCGAATGCAAGATGTTTGAAAGAAAAATTTCATGACAGCATAAATTCATGTCGGAAAAAGTCAAATATGCGGAAATTTGTCCGGTTAGTAACAAAATTGGTTTCGGAAAAAGACAAAAAGTGCAGCGTCCATCCCAAGGGAAGGAGCACTGCACTGTGTTCGATATTATTCCGGTTTTTCTTCGGTACGGAGGATCCGGAGGGCATCGTAAATCCCGCTCATGGGGATCAGCTCGGCACCGGATTCACGGAGAACGTCCTCTTTTTTGAGAGCGGCGCGGCGGGGCAGGGCGATTTTGGTAAACCCCAGCCGGAACGCCTCGTTGACCCGCTGTTCGATGGAGGCGACGGAGCGGAATTCTCCCGCCAGTCCCAGTTCCCCGAAGGCAATCACATCGTCCGGCACGGGAATATCCCGGAGGGAGGAGATCATCGCCAGGCAGGCGGCGGCGTCGATGGCTGGCTCGTCCAGGCGCAGTCCCCCGATGACGTTCAGATACACGTCGCAGGTGGAGAATTTCAGACCAAGCCGCTTTTCCAGTACCGCCAGCAGAAGGCACATCCGGTTATAATCAATGCCGTTGGCAGTTCTGCGGGGGGCGGGGAATACGGTGGGTGTTACAAGCGCCTGAATTTCCGCAATGAGGGGGCGGCTTCCTTCCATGATGCAGACCGCGCAGCTTCCGCTGACTCCCGTAGGACGTCCTTCCAGCAGCATGGCGGAGGGATTGGCAACCTCGTTCAGCCCGTCCTCGCACATCTCGAACACGCCGATTTCGTTGGTGGAACCAAAACGATTCTTGATGGCGCGGACAATGCGGTGGGGCTGACGGCGATCCCCCTCGAAGGAGATGACCGCATCCACCATGTGCTCCAGCACCTTCGGACCGGCGATCCCGCCCTCTTTGTTCACGTGTCCTACGATGAGAACGGACGCGCCATCGGTTTTTGCCCGTTCGATTAGTTGTGCCGCGCATTCCCGTACCTGGGTGACGCTTCCGCTCATGGACGAGGACAGATCGGAGTACATGGTCTGGATGGAGTCCACAATCATCACGTCCGGCTTGATTTTATCGTATTCCGCTAAAATATCCGTAATGGCGGTTTCCGTCAGAATGTAGAGATATTCCGCATTCACCCCAAGACGATCCGCCCGCATTTTCAGTTGGGTTTTGGATTCCTCCCCGGAGACGTACAGCACCTTGCAGGAGTCCCCGATTTGTCCGCAGATTTGCATAAGCAGAGTGGATTTCCCGATGCCGGGTTCTCCCGCCAGCAGAATGACGGAGCCTTCCACCAGTCCGCCGCCCAGTACCCGATCCATTTCTCCGATCCCCGTGCTGTGGCGGAGATAATCAGGGGTGGAAAAATCGCCAAAGCGGACGGCGTGTTCCCGTTCTCCCGCTTTCACAGCACCGCGTCGGGGGGATGCGGAGGATTTGGCAGGCGCGGTATAAGTTTCCTCCGTGAAGGAGTTCCAGGCATTGCATTGGGGGCATTTTCCCAGCCATTTGGCGCTCTGATAGTCGCATTCGCTGCACACGTAAACCGTTTTCGGGGATTTCATTGTCGTACCGCCTTTTTTCTCGTTTCCTATATTATAGCGCAAAATGCTCCCGCTTGCAAGAGTACCGGGACAAAAGTTTCGCTCTCAGACGGGATTTCTCCCATCAGGGGGACGTCAGATACTCTGCGGCGGCGGAGAACAGCGCGGCGGACAGACGGGACTGATAAGAGGGCGTCTGGAGCAGCTCCCGTTCTTCCGGATTGGAGAGAAATCCGCACTCCACCAGCACCGCGGGAATGGTGATACGGTGCAGAATGTAGATGTTGTTGTCTGCACGCTTGATTTCTCGGTTGTTTTCGCCGGAGAGGTACTGCTTGGCGTAGGATTGTACCAGATTGGCTGCCCGTTCACTCCCTGCCGCTCCGGGGGCATAATACACCTGCAGTCCTTTGTACTGGGTCTGGGGGAATTTGTTCATGTGGATTCCCACGTACAGTTCCGCCCCCGATTCCTCCGCCATTCGAAGACGGTTTTTTAAGTCGTAGGTCTTTTTGTGCCCCGTGTAATCCGCCAGATCCCCGTAATGATCGTAGAGCAGCGTGTCCTCCTGGCGGGTCAGCCCCGCTTCATAGCCGAACAGCGCGCAGAGATCCGACAAGCAGAGGGAGACCTGTAAATTCAGATTTTTTTCCAGCGTGTCGCCCACCGAGGCACCGCCGTCTTCGCCCCCATGACCCGGATCGATGATGAGTCGGGGAGAGCGTGTGATTTCTTCTGATGCTGTGGGAATGGCATCGGGTTCGAGAAGAGCGGTGGTTTCCAGAATGGCAGTTTTGCCGATCAGAAGGGCGGTGCCGGCGAACAGAATGGCGAAGATGAGGTATTGCAGCGTGAATTTCGAGTGTTTCATGGCATTCTCCGTTTTTTATACGATTGTATGCACCGGACTCCGGGGATATGCGGAAACACGTAAATACAAAAAGCGGATCCGCTTGTGCAGCAGACCCGCTGAGGGAGTGGGATTATTCATAATCCGGAAGAACGAGACTCTTCCAATTCAAAGACGCATCTTTGGTGGAGCAGGGGAGGGTGATGCCGTTTCCTTCACTGTCCGGGAAGGGGGTGAGGGCATCGTCCCGGTACTTGTTCCGCTCTTCCACGTTCTTGAAATCGGGGATTTTGTAGGTCTTGCCGTTGTTCAGGCAGCTGTACCATCCGAGAATGGCGACGGCGGACATGGTGCATCCCCGGTACACGTCGAAATAGGGCTTGATATCATTCTGAATGTAGTTGACAAAATGGTACCCCATCCAGAAATCACTTCCGCCGTGTCCGCTGTGGGAGCCGATTTCTCCGTTTTCCGGCCAGACGGGGGTGTAGGTCTGGGTGGTTTCTTCCCCTTCCGGTACCAGCCAGGGGTGGTAATAGACCCCAACATTGGTTTTGTAAGCCCGTCCCGTCTCAATGCCGCCCCGTTCTCCGCAGAATCGGTAGCCGCTGGGCGTTCCCATGTGCGCGCATCCCGTGAAGCGGAACAGGGCACCGCCATCCGTTTTGCAGTTCATCATGGAGAAGGCATCGTAATTGTGGCGGAAATCGTCATACTCTTCCAGTACGTCGGAATGAACGGCGGAGGCGCTGACAGTGATGGGTGTTTCCTTGGTGACATACATCAGAGGACCGAGCGTGTGGGTGACGTAATAGGTACGTGGCATCCAGGCTCTCCAGTGGTACTGTCCCGGTGTGAGTTCCGCCAGTTTATCCCGATTGCAGGTGTGGTTATATTCCCCTTCGGCGTACAGGATTTTTCCCATTTTGCCGCTTTGGAAAAGGCGCTCTGCTTCGAAAAATTCGGGCTGGTAGGGGTAGTTTTCACCCAGCATATATTTCAGACCGGTGCGCTCCACCGTTTCGCAGAGGCGGACACAGTCCTTCAGTGTAACAGCGGCTGTGCATTCGCTGAAGACGTTCACCCCTTCCTCCAGGGCACGGATGGCAAATTCCGCGTGCTCATGGAAATTGTTACACAAGAGGACACCGTCGAGCCCACAGCGGATGAACGAATCGAAATCCGTAAATTTCAGAACGCCATCCGGACATCGGGAAGCAGCCGCGTTGAGAACCGTTTCGTCCTTGTCGCAGATTGCGTATACAACCGCATTGCTGAGGTTGTTCATGATGGAGATCGAACTTGCTCCGCGGCGAAGTCCCATGATCCCGATTTTGACTTGTTCCATGCCAGTCCTCACTTTCAGTAAATCGTTGCAGGATGCTTGTAATATACGATTGCTTATAGTAATGATAACGAAAATAAAAGGGTTTGTCAAGGGTTTCGAAAAAAATTTTCCATATGAGTTTTTTCATTTCCGTGTGCGATACAATGGGGGAATAGAACACAAAAATGCGACCTGTCTCTTTGGGAGACAAGCCGCAAATTCGGAAAAATTATTCGTAATCGGGAAGAACGAGATCCTTCCAGTTTTCTGCTGCATCCTTGGAGGAGCAGGGCAGGGTAACGCCATTGCCTTCTGCATCCGGGAAAGGAGTGAGGTCGTTGTTGCGATACTTGCAGCGTTCTTCCGCGTTCTTGAAATCGGGAATCTTGTAGGTCTTGCCGGTGAGGCAGCTATACCAGCCGAGGATAGCAACGGCGGACATGGTAGCACCTACATATACGTCGAAGAAGGGCTTCACATCGTTCTTGATGTACTGGATGAAGTTGTAAACGGTCCAGAAGTCACCGCCGCCGTGACCAGCCTTGCCAGCCAGTTCTGCGTTGGTAGCCCAAGTGGGCTGATAGGTCTTGGACTGTTCTTCTCCTTCGGGTACGGTCCAGCTATGGTAGGAAACCAGCAGGCCGGGGATTCCAGGGCCATGTTCTGCACCGCCGAATTCGCCGGCAATTCTGTAACGGCTTCCGGAACCGATGTGTGCACAACCGGTAAAGTGGAAGAGTGCGCCGCCGTCGGTCTTACATTCCATGAAGGAGAATGCGTCGTAGTTGTGGCGCTTGTCGCCGATGGTTTCCAGAACGTCGGAGTGAACAGCGTTAGCAGTAACGCTTACAGGCATCTGCTTGGTGATGTACATCAGAGGACCAAGGGCGTGAGTGAGGTAGTAGGTTCTGGGCATCCAAGCTCTCCAGTGGTAAGGACCAGGAGCCAGGCCAACCAGGTCAGCCATGGGAGCGGTGTGGTTGTATTCGCCCTGACCGTAGAGGATGCGACCGAACTTGCCTTCGGAAACGAGACGTTCCATTTCCATGTTAGAAGCGGTGAAAGGATAGTTTTCTGCGATCATGTACTTGCATCCGGTTCTTTCAACGCATTCACAAAGTTCCACGCATTCCTTGAGAGTAGGAGCGGTGGTGCATTCACTGATAACGTGAATACCCTTTTCCATGCAGCGGATAGCGAATCTTGCGTGTTCATCGAAATAGTTAGCGAGAACAACTGCTTCAACGCCGGATTCGATAAAATCGTCGAAGTTATCGAATCTCAGGGTGTTCTTGGAATCCTGAGGATAGTTGCTGTCCATAACAGCGAGTTTGCTGGGGTTCTTGTCACATACAGCGTAGAGACAAGCATCTTCAGACTGGAGGATTGCGTTTACGAAAGCAAGTCCTCTGCCGAGACCCATTACACCAAATTTGATCTGTGCCATAATTGACCTCCTTAAAGTAAGTCATGAGTATTTTTATATCATTCTAATCGTGACGTCCACGTTAGATAATATATGAAGGAATAGAAGTGGAATTAATAAGAAGTGATGGTTTTCTTGGTACCGCCCACGTAGTCTCTGTGGAGAGAGAGAACGCCGTTGTCCATCCGGAAGATACGGTCCGCGTGTTCTGCGATGGAAAGGTCGTGGGTTACCATGATGAGAGTCTGACCCATTTCTTCCCGGATTTTCAGAAGGAGCTTCAGAACCTCGTCGGCGTTCTGGCGGTCCAGGTTACCGGTGGGCTCGTCGGCGAAGAGAATGTCGGGCATATTGGTCAGAGCGCGGGCAATGGCAACACGCTGCTGCTGACCGCCGGACAATTCGGAAGGAAGGTGGCTGAGACGTTCCGTGAGCTGGAGGGTTTCCACCAGACGGCGGAGGGTTTCCTGATAGGAGAGCTCTGCCTTATTGCACATCATGGTGGGGATGAGGATGTTTTCAAGCGCCGTGAACTGAGGAATCAGATTGTGGCGCTGGAAAACGAAGCCCATGTTGATGCCGCGGAAACGGCTGAGCTCATCCGCACTCATTTTGGTGATATCCTGACCGCGGATCAGCACACGACCGGCGTCGGCGGAGTCGAGCCCCGCACAGATGTGCAAAAAGGTACTCTTACCGGAACCCGAGGTACCGATAATCGCCACGAATTCACCGGGCTCTACCTTGATGCTGACACGGTTGACAGCGGTAATGACAGCGTCGTACTGCTTATACTGCTTAATGACGCTTTCGGTCTGTAACATATAGTCTACCATAAATATTTACCTGAATCAATCTCCAAAAGAGAGTAATTATCCTTTCTTCTAATCGGTTGTATTGGTGATTTTGACCAAAGAGTACTTTGTGGGCAAAAGATTATTCGTCGCCGCCGAATTCCTGACCGGCACCGCCGTTCTGGAGAGAATAGCGGTTTTTATAATAGTTCCGGAAGGGAAGATACGTGGAGAGGAAGCCGCACGCAACGGACATGACGATGCTCGTCAGGATTGCGTACCAGGGCATATAGAACACGTACCGTACGTTTTCCCCGTTGAAATACGGCATTACAACGTTGTATAAATAGAAGAGCAGGTAACTGCCGATGTAACTCAGGACAATGGAAACGATAAGGGACATGGTCGCCATGCAGAAGCCGCCCTGGAGGTAAATCTGCTTGATTTCCTTTCCGATGGCACCGATGGACTGAAGAATGTTGAATTCCCGTTCTCTCTTGGTGTAGTAGAGGGTCTGGGAGAAGAACCAGATCAGCGGAGAGATGCACAGAATCAGAACGGAAATGCAGATGTACAGTTCGTTGTAGTGTTTGTCCTTTGCCACAGCATTCAGGAGGGTAATATCATGGTTGACCACCTTGATATCGCCGTATTCACGACCCCATTCCCGCACATCGCTGTAAAGCTGCTTCACCGCTTCGGTGGAGGCACCCTGTTTCACGTAGATGTTGAAGGAGGTAGCAGCAGGAGTCTTGCCCGTGACAGCTTTGTAGTCTGCCAGGTTCATATAAACGGGAGCAGATCCAGAGGGAACGTCATAAATGACAGCACCGACGGTGAATTCCAGATAATCGAAGTGGAAGTACTCGATCTGTTTTTTGATAAGGGGACGACCGGTGACGTTGGAGTCAACCGCACGGATCTGACCGGTTTTCACCGCCACGTGGATCTTGTCGCCCACATCGAACTTGAAGGTAGGAATGTTGGAGACGGAGTCCCCCACTATGACATAGCCGGGCTGCTAGATGCAGTTCAGATCCCCGTCATAATCGTAATCGCTGAGAATCTGGATTTGTTCATCCGTCATCGCGGTGTAGAGGAAGTCGTTGGACACCCGCCAGTTCTTGTCGCCCTTGTTAAATTCGGTGCCTTCGTAGGTGACCAAATTTTTCAGAGCACGGACGTCCTTCTTTTCCACGATAATGTGCGACGCAATTTCGATGGCTTCCGTGGTATTGTTGTTGATTTCCACCGCACGGACCCCTTCATATTGGTACAGTTCCCGGCTCATGGTTTCGTCGTACTCAAACCCGGAGCCTTCCAGGTTGACGGTGAACTGAGGACGGGGATATTCCAGATCCGTGGTGTAAATATCCGCCATGTACAGACCCATGATGAACAGGGCACAGAACACGATTGCGGAAGTAAGAAGCTGGAAATTGTACTTCCGGAAACGCCAGATGGAATAAAACTCGTACTTGACGGGGAATGCTTCCGCGAAGATATTGAAGGAACGCATGGGGGAGGTGACCAGATTGGAGTTGTCTTCGGTGATAATGAGGGACATGGGATCCTTGATCGCCATAATCTTCATGGGCGTCCAGACGGAAGCCAGAATGACCACCAGAGTGAAGACGAACACCTTCAGAATGGCAAGGGCATTGAAGGCGAAGCCGAAGCCGGAGGTCGTGTAAATAATGTAGGAAATCAGCGTGGAGAGGAGGATGGAGGGAACGAAGGTCACCACAAGGATGATGAACAGTTCCCAGAAGGAGGTGCTGAAGAGCATCTTGAAGTCCGCGCCGAAGGTGAGATAAATACCGTACTGGAATTTGAAGTGGTTGATACGGATGTTATAAAGAGAGGTCAGGAGGAAGATGGAGAGCACCAGGAGGATGATGGTGATGAACACGAAGGTGATGGTATTGTTCCGTTCATTTTCATCGAAGGTGAGAAGAGGCGTGCTTGCTTTACTGAAGGAGGTTCCTTCCGTACCAAGGGAAGCGAGATCCTTTTCGTATTTGTTTTCAAAGCGTTTCAGGCTTTCTTTGGCATCGCCTACGAAGAAGAGATACACATCATAGCGGCTTTCGCCCGTAAAGCGGTTTTCGTGCTGTTCGGAGTTGACCACATGGAAGATAATGTCACTTTTGAACACCGTTTCCTCATATGTAAGGAGATAACGCGCCTGATCCTCGTTCAGATCCTTGAGAACCATGTGATAGTTGTACTCATTCATGATGTGCTGGTATTCCACGCGGTTGTTGTTGTCCGCGGAAACCGTCATCATACCGTAGAGGAGCTGGACGATGATGATTGCGATGAAGAAGCATACGTACTGCTTGAAGTTGAAGAACACGCTCTTCCAAGCCATGACAATACTTCTTTTTAAGTATTCGAAGACCTTTTCCAAAGTAATGTGCTGCACCCTGTTCGGTGTGCCAACCTCCTGTATGAATTCGCCGGGAGAGGGTTGCTCGCCCATTTTGCAGAATCGATCTGCATTCATTTTATTTTACCATATCCCGGCGGAAGTTGTCAAGATAGAAAGAGACATTTGTATGGTTTGGTAAGAAATAATTCACAAAAAGAGAGGGGTGTTTTTCACAAAAATCGAATCATCTCACAGAAAAAAGCCGCGGTTCCGAAGAATCGCGGCGATGGAAGGATTACCAGAAAAGGAGGGAAGTATCGGGGGTAAAGCCGTAGAACGTCTCGTAGAATGTTCGGCAATCCGCGAAGAAAGCATCCTGGGAATAGGCGCCGTCGCTGAACACAAGGGTGAGCCAGAGGGTGCTGAGAATATTAGCGGGAATGAAGAGATCCCAGTCCTCGATCTGATTGGGAATCTGATAAACCCGGGAGTGGGTGACGGCATCCAACTCGATGAGCTGGGAGTCACAGTAGAAATCGGAGGGTGCATAGCCGGCACTGGCAGGAACCACGATAAGCTCGGGGTTGTATGCCATCAGTTGATCGGGAGTGACGGTGACCCAGTTGTCCCCGGTCAGATCGGAGGAGACGCTGGTTCCGCCTGCTTCCTTCAACGCGGCATCCTGAGGAGAACCGGCGGGGCAGGTGTTGAAATAGGACTGGGGACTGGAGTAGTAAACCCGGGGCTTTTCTTCCGCCGTCGTGTAGGAGGCAATTTCCGCCAGTTTTGTGTCGTAGTAAGCCTTCAGCGCATCTGCCCGATCGGAGACACCAAAGGCAGCGGCAATGAGGGAGACGGCTTCCATCATTTCCTCCCGGGAGTCGGTGGAAAGGACGAGAGACGGAATTCCCCGTGCTGCGAGAACGTCTGCCTGATCAGCGTGCCGTTCCGGAAGGAGAACCAGACTGGGATTGAGGGTGATGATGGTATTGGTTTTACACTCTCTGAGAGAACCCACGGTGGGCTTCTTCAGAAGTTCCGGGGCGGCAAATTCGTAAATGGGGTGGTTGGCGGCGTCACTTTCCACACCGAGAATCCGATCGGTCAGCCCCAGAGAGAGCAGAATCGTAGTGGCATTGTGCCAGACACTCACCACGGTCTTTGCGGGTTCATTCAGTACGACAACACGTCCGGCTTGATCCGTGAGGGGGATGGCGTTTTTTTCGGGAAGATCCACCGGGGGATTGTTTTCATCGGCGGGAGCAGGGGTGGTGCCGCAGGAGAGCAGGGGGAGAAACAGAGCGACACACAATAATAATGAAAGAAACCGTTTGAACATGGTTATGGCAGAACTCCTTTTTGTGTCCGGTTTGCGCCGAAAATTTTGAAAAAGAAAACGGTATGTTCCGGTGGGAGCATACCGCTTATGGAAGCATAGGGACTCGAACCCAAGACCTCTCGGATGTGAACCGAACGCTCTAACCAACTGAGCTATGCTTCCTTGAATGGCACGGGTATATTATAGCACTTCCGTTCCGGTTTGTCCAGATGTTTTTGAAAAAAAGTTAAAAATTTTTTGTGATACGCGACATTTTTAGAACATTGGCTGTGAGTGGGAATGGGAAATGTGACAAATCTATTGTCAAGGGCTTGAAATGGATCGAATTTTGATGTATAATATTCAATGAGTGATTATTTCTTCACGGCGGCGGACACGCATGACCGTGACAGCGAGGGCGATGATCTTGCACAATTTTCTGAAACGATTTTTTTTACATGACGATAACGGGAGCGATGTGGGAGACCCCGCGGAGTATGATCTGACGTTCGGCGAGACGGATGCGGATTTTGAAAGCGGGCATTTTCTCAATTCCCTGGAAGACTTGACGGAAGACGATATTGAACTGAGTGAGCACGCGACCCGCGCCAGCCGCCTCTCTTTGTCGGAGGTCATTCGGCGGATTCTGTTTGTGTTCTTTCTCACCATGTTTGTGATCAGTTGTTTCCTTCTGGTGCAGAACATGGTGGCGAAGTACAAGGGCAAGCAGATTTACGATCGGCTGGAGCAACAGTTTTTGGCTTCCGGGTTTGACATTTCGGGACTGGACGCCATTCAGGACAGCAATCTGACCCCCGATTCTGTGGAGGATGGCGACGTGAAGCAATTGGCGGCGGACAGTGGGCTGACGACAACTCCCAGTATGACGGAGGCACTCCGGAAAGAAGAAGAGAACCTGGGCGGAAATGTCACGTCCGTGGCTGCTACCGATGCGGATCTGGCACAGCTTGATAAAATGAAGGCGGGGCTCACGTCTCTCGCGCAGATCAATGAGGATATCTACGGCTGGATTTACGTGGAAGGCACGGAGATCAACTACCCGCTGGTTCAGGGAACGGATAACGACTACTACCTGGATCACGCCTACACGGGGGATTTTTATCCCATCGGCTCCATTTTCGTGGATTTCCGCTGTCATGAAACCATCAATCGCAACTTTAACACCGTGCTGTATGGGCATAATATTACAAGCGGTACCATGTTCCACGACATCACCAAATTTTTTGACGACGAGTATTTCAACAACACCAAGATCTATATCTATACCATGGACGGGATTTTCATTTATGAGCCCTTCTCCATTTATGAAACCCGTTATGACTACAACTACTTCCGCACGGAATTTATGAAAGCGGACGAGTTCATCGCGTTTGCGGAAGAAATGCGCGACAATTCGGCAAAGGAGAAAGCCATGACCTTTGACGGAGGGGATCGGGTGCTGACCCTGTCCACCTGTACCAACGGTGCCTTTTACGCCCGGTACGCCCTCCATGCCAAACTGGTGAAGGCGATTTTTGACTGATATGACGGAAATACTGGATTTGCTTTGCTGTCCCCTTTGCCGTACCCATCTCCAGCGTGTGGAGGGGAGTCTCCGCTGTGAAAACGGGCATTCCTTCGATCTGGCGCGGAGCGGGTATGTGAATCTTCTGCCGCCCGGGAAGGAAAAGAACGCCCGGACAGGGGATGAACGGCGGATGGTAAAGGCGCGGGTGGATTTTCTTAGCCGCGGATACTACAATCCCATCAGCGAGACGCTGGCGGAACTGCTGGCGGAAGAAGCCGGCGGCACGACACGGGTGCTCTGCGATATGGGATGCGGGGAAGGCTACCACACCTGCCGCACATCGGAAAAACTGGCGCAATTGTCGGGGGATCCGGTGCGGGCGGTGGGATTTGATGCCTCCAAATATGCGGCGGAATGGGGCTCCAAACGGGCAAAAGCGGCGGGATTTCTCCCGAAAGAGGGCATTGGCGCTCCTTTCACGGGTTCCTGCGGCGTGTACTTTGCTCCGGCGAATTTGTTCCATCTTCCCTTGCATAACCATGTGTGCGACGCGGCGCTGAGCCTGTTTGCCCCCATCGGTGGGGAGGAAGCCCGGCGGATTCTCAAGCCAGGTGGGCATCTGGCGGTGGTGTCAGCGGGGAGGGATCACCTCATCGAAATGCGTCAGCAGATTTATAGAGAAGTGCGTCTGTCCGATTCCGTGCCTCCCACACCCGAGGGATTCCGCCTGAAAAAACGCCTTCCCCTCACCTGGACGGTTTCGCTGTCCGGGCGGGACGAGATGGAATCCCTCTTTGTGATGACCCCCTTTTACTACAAAACCACCCCCGAAGGAAAGGCGCGTCTTCTTTCCCTGGGGGCGCTGAGTGTGACGGCGTCTGTCTACTATTCCATCTACGAGGTGCTGTGATATGCTGTTGACTGTTGTCATTCCCATGTATAACGAAAAGGCCATCGCGCGCTCCTGTGCAGAATCTCTTTCTCTGTATCTGGAGCAGGCGGCGGCAGCCTCTTCGTTCCGTTATGAAATTTTGTTCTCCGACGACGGTTCCTCCGATAATTGCGGGGCCATTGTTGCGGCTTATGCCGAAGAAACAGTCCTGGAACACGGAGCCATCCGCGTGATTACCGCTGAGAAAAACGGCGGGAAGGGCGCGGCAGTCCGGCTGGGCGTGGCGGCTTCTACACCCGATCCCGAGGGGGACTGGGTGATTTTCACCGACTGTGATCTGGCATACGGATGCGAGGTCATCGGCGCTATGTTTGACAAAATTCGGGAAACCGGAGTGGACGTGCTCATCGGTTCCCGCGCCATCTGCCAGGACGGCTACGAAGGCTACACCTTCATGCGGAAACTGGCGTCCAAGACCTATTTGAGACTGGTGTCCCTTGCGGCTGGCTTCCGTCACAGCGATTCCCAGTGCGGCATCAAGATGTTCCGCGGGGACGTGGGGCGGAAGATTTTCTCCCTCTGTCAGGTAGGCGGATGGGCATTCGATCTGGAGGTACTCCTCCTTGCCGATCGGATGGGCTGCCGCGTGGGAGAACATCCCGTGAAGGTCATCTACCATCGGGAATCGAAGGTTCATCTCTTGAAGGACAGCATGAAAATGATGTCGGAGATACCCAAAATCAAACAGCGGGTGAAGAAAATCCGGTTCTGATCCGTTTTCCATCAGGGCGCGTAAAAATCATGATCTCCGATGGTGAAGATGTGGGTGCAGTTTTCCACGATCCAGAAGTTTGTGGACTTCTCGATGTTCAGAAAATACAGGATTTTATCCCAGATGCGGGTTTCCTCCAGACAGATTTTTGCCGCCAGAATGGATTCCTCCCCGGCTTTTTCGGAAATGGCTCCGTTGGCGGTGGGGGTAAACTGGACACCGTTTTCGGTGTCAAAAATGACGTCGTAAATGCTGTCGGGGAATTCTTCCGATTCCACCCGATTCAGTACCACGTTCCCCACGGCGAGCTTTCCGAGAAAGGGCTCTCCCTGGGATTCCGCGTGGATGATTTTTGCCAGCCAGTAGAGATCGTCCTGGTTGTAGTATTCCTCCCCGGAAAGAATGGCACCGTCCCGGCGGGTCAGATAGGCGGTATGTTCTTCGGCGGCGTATTCCGTCTCAAAGCCGAACGCCTGTGCTGTCTGACGCAGCGGGACGAATAGGGTGCCGTCCAGGGTGAAAATCCCCTTTTCGCACCAGAGAATCCGCCCGTTGGCAGTCATGTAGTTGGAGTCCATGGCGGCGGAGAGGGAAAGGGAATCGGTTTCCACCTGGGCACTTTCGCTGGCGTAGTCCCACGTTACGACGGAATTGTCTACCCAGCAAGCGAATTCCCTCAGCGATACGTAGGCAGTTCCGTTCAGGGTGAAATTCTCCCCGTTGTACCGGAATCCATCTGTGACGATGGTCAGATCATTGGAAATGAGTCCGGGGGTATCCCATGTTATGGCTCCCTGTGCCGCGGCGGGGGTGATGCCAAGAATCGAAGCGGCAAGAAGCAGTGCTGTCAGTATTCGTTTCATCGTTTCCTCCGTTTCCGGCAGAGCGTGCGGAGTCTCTGCCGTGTGATTTCGTATTCCGCACAATCACATTATATCATAAAATGCAGCAAATTTTAACCGGTAATATCTGCCTTGGTTCGGAAACCGTCATTTCCCATTTCCCGAAGGGGTGTGGGACGGATCGCAGCAGAGTACCGGGAGGATGGAGTGTTCCATGAACTATAAGCGTATTCTCGCAATTTTTCTCACGGTTGTGATGCTGCTCAGCGCATCCTCCTGTGGTATCATCATCGTCAACGACATCTCCGGGGAGAAGACACCGGAATCGGGGGCAGAATCCGGTCAGAACGATTCCCCCCAGAATTCTCAAGCAACGGAATTTGAAAAATACCAGCCCGAGCAGGATGGTCTTGCGCTGTCAAAGGAATACCTCGCCTCCCTCCCGGAGCGGGACTATGAGGATGCGGTGTTCTTTATCACCACCCCTGCCCGAGACTATATTGCGCCGGAGGATGCGGGGGATTCTGTATCCAAGCTGGCGATTCGCCGGAATGAAATGGTGGAGGAGCATCTCAATATCCGCCTCAAGACCTCCGTGGTAAACGGCGACACCATGTATCAGCAGCTCAAGGATGCCGAGGCTGCGGGAACGTATTATACGGATCTGCTCATGGTTCCCATCTACATGATTGGCAAATTCAAAATGGACGATCTCCTTCTGAATATGCGGACCGTGCCCTTTTTTGATCTGGACCAGCCCTATTTCAATGCCGCCTCTTCCGATATGACTTCCGGTGGTTATACCACCTATGGGGTAGCGGGGGAAGCATCCATCTCGCCCGGATCCTTCTCTGCGATTTATATGAACAAAAACCTTCTTGCATCTGCGGGGGTAGATCCCAAGTCCCTGTACGATGCCGTACTGGAAGGAACGTGGACGTGGGATGAATATTTCACCTGCACTGCCGCCATTGCGGATCTGAACGAAAATACCTCCCAGAGCATTCATACCACGGCTGTTCAGTCTGCGGCATCCCGTTTCCCGGATCTGGTGTTCCTTGCTTCCGGCAACGATTACGTCCGCACCGGAGTTCGGTTCGTGCCGAAGATTGATTTCACGGTGACGGGCGTTCAGAAAACCATGGAAACGCTCGCACGGCTGTATCAGGATGAAAACGCGCTCATCGGCGATTCCCTCGACGGAAGCCGTTTGTTCGGGGAAGGAGAGGCAGCCTTTTTGGTGGATTATCTGTCCGCCCTGCCTGTGATGAGCAACACGAAGGCAGAGTGGGGACTGCTTCCTCTGCCGAAGGAGGAAGTAACGGACGAATACCGTACGCTGATCGCCAATACGGAGCAGGTGTTCGCCATTCCCGCGGGACACACCAACAGCGAATACGCCGCCATTACCCTCGCGGCTCTGAATGCGGCTTCCTGCGGCTATCTGTACGATGAGTACGTGAACTACAATATGCTCCATACGCTCCGGGACAATGCGTCGGTAGAGATGCTGGACGTGATTTTGGATACGGCGGACTTTGACTTCGCTCTTGCCTTCGGAAATGCCTATCCCGAAATTGCAAATGGAACCTATAAGCTCATTCGGCAATGTGCTCCCTATAACAATCTGTCGGACGTGTTTGAAGGCTTGAAGGAACAGGCGAATCAAGTCATGAAAGATCATTTTAATCTCAGATACTGAGATCAAAATAAATTATC
>JAZSQX010000055.1:0-3891 GCA_045538235.1 Eubacteriales bacterium | reverse complement strand
GTCTCGACGCCCTTCTCGCTACCGTACAGATGCCCACCGGTATTCCTGTGGCGACGGTTGCTATGAACGGTGCAGCCAATGCGGCTCTTCTTGCTTGCCAGATTCTGGCTGTCACCGATGATTCCCTTGCAAAAAAACTCCGTGACGCAAGAAACGCAGGGGTTGACAAAATTCACGAGAAGGATGCCGCTCTCCAGGCAAAAATAGCATCGTTATAATTTCGTCACGCAGGTGATTTGTCTGACAAGCCCTGCGTTTTTCCGTTTTTATTGTTAGTTCATCAAAACGACACATACAGGAAAGAGGTTTTAATTTTGAGAAAAGTGAATGAAGAATGTGGTGTGTTCGGTATTTACGCGCCGAAGAAGAAGGATGTCGCTTCCCTGGTTTATTACGGACTTTATGCTCTCCAGCACCGTGGTCAGGAAAGCTGCGGCATCGTAGTCAACGACGACGGTGTCTTTACTGCCTGCAAGGATGCGGGTCTTGTAAACGAAGTTTTCGCCAGACACGATCTGAAACAGCTGGGAGAAGGAAGCATCGCCATCGGTCACTGCCGTTACGGAAAGACCGGCGAGAACAATATGATCAACGCTCAGCCCCTGGTGGTCAGCCATATCAAAGGTCATATGGCACTGTGCTTCAACGGCGCCCTTGTTAACTCCGTGGAAAGTCGGGAGCAGCTGGAACTGGCTGGTTCCATCTTCCAGACCAACAGTGATGCGGAAATCATTGCCAATGTTATTATCCGGGAACGGCTTGTGTCCCCTTCCATCGAAGACAGCGTGAACCGCGCGATGGATAAGCTGGATGGTGCCTACTCCCTTGTTATTATGTCTCCTCGCAAGCTGATTGCTGCGCGAGATCCTCACGGCATCCGTCCTCTCTGCTACGGTCAGACTGCCGATGGCTCCTATGTGGTGGCATCTGAGTCCTGCGCACTTGACTCGGTGGGTGCTACGCTGATTCGCGATGTGGAGCCCGGTGAAATTCTGATCTTTGATGAAAACGGTGTCCGCTCCATTGGTGATCACATCGGCAAGAAGGAGCACGCCCTCTGCGTTTTCGAATATATTTATTTCGCACGCCCGGACTCCGTGATCGAAGGAGTTTCCGTCAACGGCGCCAGATACCGTGCGGGAGAATTTCTTGCAATGGAACACCCCGTGGAGGCTGACGTTGTCATCGGTGCGCCGGACTCCGGCATCGATGCCGCCATCGGTTATGCTCACAAATCCGGAATTCCCTACAACGTGGGATTCCTCAAGAATAAGTACATCGGCAGAACCTTTATCGCTCCCAGCCAGGCGTTCCGGGAAGATCTGGTACGCATCAAACTGAACGTCATCTCCGAGGTGGTGCGGGGCAAGCGGGTGGTTCTGGTGGATGACTCCATCGTACGCGGTACCACCTGTGCCCGGACGATCAAGCTCCTCAGAGAAGCCGGAGCAACGGAAGTTCATATGCGCTCCTCTGCTCCGCCGTTCATTGATCTCTGCTACTATGGCACGGACATCAGTTCTCGCGACAAGCTCATTGCCTGCCGTCTTACCATGGACGAGATCGCCAAGCAGTTTGACGTGGACTCCCTCGGCTACCTCAGCGTAGAAAACGCACGTAAAATTGCTCCGACCAAATCGGGCGGATTCTGTATGGCCTGCTTCGACAGCAAATACCCCACCAAGGTGCCTACCGTGATCCGGGAAAACCGTTTTGATAAAAAAATCTCCGACAACGCATTCAGCAGAAGCGAACATTAACCGACAGAAAGGATTTAGAAAGACATGAAGAGTTTCAGCGAAGCCTATAAGAATGCCGGTGTGGATATCACCGCCGGGTACACTGCCGTTGAATTGATGAAAAAGCACATTGCCCGCACGGTTTGCGAAGGTGTGTGCGACAAAATCGGAGGATTCGGCGGAATCTTTGATCTGGGAACGGTCATGGACAAATACATGATCAAGCATCCCCTTCTCGTTTCCGGTACGGACGGTGTTGGCACCAAGCTCCGCATTGCCTTCCTCATGGATAAGCATGATACCGTTGGGATTGACTGCGTTGCCATGTGTGTGAATGATATCATCTGCTGCGGCGCCCGTCCTCTGGTGTTCCTCGACTACATTGCCTGCGGAAAGAATTTCCCTGAAAAGATCGCTGCCATCGTTTCCGGTGTAGCGGACGGCTGTGTCATGGGCGGATGCGCTCTTGTCGGCGGTGAAACGGCGGAAATGCCCGGCTTCTACCCCGAAGATGAATACGACCTTGCCGGTTACGCCTGCGGTATTGTGGATCGTGACAGAGTCATTGATAAAGAAAACGTAGCGGCTGGGGACGTGATTATCGCCCTTCCCTCCAGCGGCGTTCACTCCAACGGTTTCTCCCTCGTGAGAAAGGTATATGACATCGAAAATGCCGATCTGAAAGCCCCTCGCGAAGAACTGGGCGGCAAGTCCCTCGGCGAAGTCCTTCTCACACCTACCAAAATTTACGTAAAGCCCGTTCTGGCACTGATGGAAACAGTCAACGTCAAGAGTATCTCCCACATTACGGGCGGCGGCTTCTATGAAAATATTCCTCGCGCCCTTCCTGCCGGCAAGACTGCCAAGATCAAGAAGGATAACGTGAAGGTTCTGCCCATCTTCAACCTCATTGCGAAGGAAGGCGGCATCTCGGAGAGAGATATGTTCAACACCTACAACATGGGCGTTGGTATGTGCCTGATCGTTGCAAAGGAAGATGCAGAACGGACGATCGAAACCCTGCGTGCCAACGGCGAAGAAGCCTATGTTCTCGGCGAAGTGATCGACTCCGATGAAGGCGTGATCCTGGAATAAGGGGAGCGGCATGAATACAACGAAAATTGCGGTTCTGGTGTCCGGCGGCGGTACCAATCTCCAGGCGCTGATCGACGCGGAAAAGCGTGGGGAGCTTGGAAACGGGAAAATTTCCCTGGTGATCGCCTCCAAGCCCGGTGTTTACGCGTTGGAAAGAGCCAGCAGCAATGGCATTGATTCGATGGTTCTCGCCAGAAAAGATTACGACAGCATTGCGGATTACTCAAAAGCTCTTGCCGATACGATGGAAGCAGCAGGGGTAGATCTGGTGGTGCTTGCCGGATTCCTCACCATCATTGACGAGCAGGTTTACGAGCGCTTCCCCAACCGGATTCTGAACGTACATCCTGCCTTGATCCCTTCCTTCTGCGGCAAGGGGTTTTACGGGCTACACGTACACGAGGCGGCTCTGGAAAAAGGTGTCAAGGTCTCTGGTGCCACGGTACATATCGTGACCCCCGAGTGCGATGCCGGTCCCATTGTCCTGCAGAAGGCAGTGGAAGTCAAACAGGACGACACCCCCGAAACCCTGCAGCGGCGGATCATGGAAGAGGCGGAGTGGAAGATTCTGCCCGAAGCCGTTCGGCTGTTCTGCGAGGGAAACATTACGGTTGAAAATAAGAAAGTGCGGATTAAAGGAGTGCAATGATCATGAAAATTTCTACGATTGCAAATGAGCTTCGGTCTCTCGCGTATCACGGCAGAGGCATTATCATCGGTAAGAGCGCAGATGGAAAAAAGGCGGTAACGGCTTACTTCATCATGGGAAGAAGCGAAAACAGCCGCAACCGCGTATTTGTTCTCGAAGGCGATGCCATGAGAACCAAGGCGTTTGACGAATCCAAGATGGTGGATCCCCATCTGATTATCTACTACCCTGTTCGCGTTCTCGGTAACAAGACCATCGTGACCAACGGTGACCAGACCGACACCATTTATGATCTGATGGACAAGCAGATGCCCTTTGAGCAGGCGCTCAGAACCCGTGAATTTGAGGACGATAAGCCCACCTTTACGCGCAGAATTTCGGGTATCATCCGTCGCGAAAAGGACGGCA
>JAZSQX010000114.1:0-4174 GCA_045538235.1 Eubacteriales bacterium | reverse complement strand
CGCTGAATCATGGCGGTGTCGATCATACCGGAAATGCTCATCACCGACGCACTGACGGTAACGGGCAGGGAAATTTTCAAAAATCGCCGGAGTACCTCCCCATATCGGAGCGTTTCATTCCGAATCACCAGATCGTCCGGCAAAAGATCCCGGTCTCCCCGGAGAAAACGGGTAATCAGCAGATACACCGCCCCAAGCAGCGATCCGATGGTCAGTCCGCACACCGCAAATGCCGCCACCACGTGAATGGAATCACCGCGCCGAATGGCAATCATGGCGGCAAAAATACCGATGAAGACCTTCCCCGCCGCTTCGATCATCTGGGAAAGTGCGATAGGGGTCATATTGCCGCAGCCTTGAAAATAGCCACGCAAAGCCCCCGCCACGCAAATAAACAAAATGGTCGGCCCCGCGATGGCAATGGACAGAGCGGAATGGGGAGATCGGATGAGATTTGCCAGCCAACCGGAACCGAGGATCATGAGAAGGGTCACCGTCAGACCGATCCCGAGGAAAATCCCCAGCGCCATGCGGTACACCGTCTTTGCACCCCGGATATTCCCCCGGGCTCTGAGCTCCGACACCATGACGGAAATTGCCACCGGGAGTCCGGAGGTGGACAGCATATAGAAAAAGGTATAGACGGAATACGCAGAGTTGTAGTATCCCATCCCGGTATCCCCCACGGTATAGTTCATGGGGATTTTGAATAAGAGTCCCAGCATTTTCACGATCAGGTTGGATGCCGTCAGAATGACCACACCGGAGAGAAAGGCATTTTTGCCCTGCTCTTTTTTTACGCTCCGTTTTTCCTCTCGCAATCTTGCCAAGACAACCCCCAAGATCTGTTATCCGATAAATTCTCGGAAAACGGAATTTGCGGGAATCATCGTTTCCTCAAAGTACGGGCAGTCGAACGCCTCCAATTTCCGGAGCAAATCTTCCGCCTGTCCCCGATACCGGCTGTCGGCAGGCACCATCTCCAGCAGTGTTCTGGCGCGGGGTGCGATGACGAACGGCTCGTAGGGGAGCATGGAATTGATGTACACGTCGCAGTTTCCGGAATTGGGGAAAATATTCGCCTCTTCGTTGGCACGGACGGTCTCCCAAAGATGGAAGGTGAACTCCGGCGAGGCATTGCGGAAGTGGTAGTCCCGCACCAGCCGTCTGAGAATCCGGATTTCGTTCCGTGTGAGGATGCTGCCCCGGAACGTTACGTCCTCCGATACATTGATGAAAATGCTGCGGTAGTTCTCGGAGAACATGGACGTCACTTCGGGATAGACAGCCTGAATCCCTTCAAAAACATATATATCCCGCTCTGAGGGAAGATATTCGTGATATCCCACCCGCGCGGTATCCAAAAAACTGTAATGAGGCAGAAGCACCCGTTCCCCTCTCTCCAGCTTGCCGATGCAATGGCGGAGATAATCGAGGTCAATGGCTGCCACAGAATCGTAATCGGGCGCTTCATCCTTTACCAGATTCCGGTCGGAGCGGTCGAAGAAAAAATCGTCGATGGAAATATCCACCGCAATGTTCCCCGCCGACGTAATCCGCCGAATCAGTTTCTTTGCCGTTGTGGTTTTGCCGGAGCAGGTGGGACCGGAGAGTGCGATAATTTTCGCGCCTTCCCCGGCAAACACGTTCTCGAGCGCGTCGTCCAGTTCCTGGCTGAAGTTGTCTTCCCAGAAACGGATCCACTCCGCCGCTTCATCCCGGCTCTTCACCGTACAGTTAAGCTGTATCATATATCAAAACAATCCTTTCCTGCGGTTTCCCGCACACAAAAGATCAACCTTCAAAAAAAGTTTCTGCCAGGGCGCACAACTCCCGGTACTTCTTTTCCGCCGTTTCTCCCCGGTGTTCTTCCAGATATTCATAGGGATATTTCGGCTGAAAGACCCGTTCAATCCGCACGTTCCCGACTTCATCGGGCAGGGACACCAGCTTGGTCACCGCAGAAGCGCCTGCCGCGAAGATGGAATGAATTTCTTCCATCATATAAACATTGTACAGTCCCTCATGCCCCTTCTTGGCATACCCGACGTTTTCCAGATTCCCCACGGTGTTCTTCTGGCGGTACATATAATAGGGAAAATACCCCGCCGCGGTCAATGCCTCCTGGGAATATGCCACGCTGTCTGCGGCAATCTGGGAATCCCGATCAAACCGCCCTTCCGACTTGAATTCGGAGGATCGCTTCACGCTGAAGGTATGCACCGTGATATTTTCGGGATCCAACTTCACCACTTCGTCCACCGAATGCACAAAGGAGTCCACCGTGTCGTAGGGAAGCCCGGCGATCAGATCCACGTTGATATTGGCAATGCCGCTGTTTCTGGCATCCTCGTAAGCCCGGTAGAACATTTCGGGCGTATGGGAACGTCCGATTTTTTCGAGAACCGCGGCATTGAGGGTCTGGGGATTCACGCTGATGCGATCCACCCCGTAGGAAGCCGCTACCCGCAGCTTTTCCGGGGTGAGGGTATCGGGGCGACCACCTTCCAGAGTAAATTCCCGCAAATCCGTCACGTGAGCAGTGATACTTCCAAGGAGAAAATCCAGTTGTTCCGGATTGAGTATGGTGGGTGTTCCCCCACCGATGTACACGGACGTCACATCCATGTTGAGCCGGCGGATTACGGAGAACATTCCGTCAATGTCGTGCTTCAGGGCAACCAGATAGTCGGGGATCAGCTTCAGAAGTCCCGGAGAGGTATAGGAGACAAAGGAACAATAGGCGCATCTTGTGGGACAGAAGGGGATTCCCACGTACACACTGCACGCTTTCCGCACGGTGTCGTTGACCAGTTCCCGCTCCGCCGCCGCCACATCCGCCGCCAATCTGGCTTTGATGGGCTGTACGTAGTATTCCCGTTCTATGGCATCCGCCGCTTCTTGTACGGTGTATCCCGCTTCCAGAAGTTCCGTAGCCACCTTCGCCGGGCGGACACCGGTGAGGATTCCCCACGGAGGGGTCGAGCCCGTAAACTCCTTGCCTGCCTGCATAAAGGCATCTCCCGCGGCAATTTTCCGGGCGCGCTCTCTGTCTCTCCCATCCCAGAGCACTCTGGCTTGACCGGTGGTTTCCTTTTCTCCCTGTGACAGACGAACGAAAGAAGACACGCCCGCTTCATCCTCGATTAAATCGATATGAGCACAGACCGTTTCCGCCGTCCGTTCTTCTCCCTCGGGGAATTTCACGCCGGGGAAGAAAATCATCGCCAGGGTCTGTGCGTAATAAGGTTTCAGGTTTCCGTTAATCGTCAGAATCATTTTTTCGGCTGTTTCAAAATATCAGAATCCATCTGGAAGGTGACGGGACCGTCGTTGGTGATGGACACCTTCATATCTGCACCAAATACCCCGCATCCCACCTTGGGCGTCATCGCCCGCAGTCGGCTGATGAAATACTCATACAGGGGTTCTGCCAGAGAAGGCGGCGCGGAATCCATATAATCGGGGCGGTTTCCCTTGCGGTAGGAGGCGTACAGAGTGAAATTGGACACCACCAGAATGCCGCCATCCACATCCGTCACAGACAGATTCATTTTGTCGTTTTCATCGGAGAATATCCGGGTTTTTGCGATTTTTTCCGCCAGGGCCTCGGCTTCTGCTTCCGTATCTCCATGGGTAACCCCCAGGAGAACCAGCAATCCCTTGCCGTCGCATTCGGCAACCACCTGACCGTCAATGGTCACGCGCCCTTCGGAAATGCGCTGAATCATAGCTCTCATATTGGTTTTCCTTCCTTTTCGTCACAGAATCCCCATCACGAAAATCCTCTTGTAATACTGTGTACGTGCGGGATGGATTTCAGGCGGGACAGAATGGAATTGTAGTGTTCAATATTCTTGCATCCCACGGTGAGGTTGATAATAATGTCCGCCTCCGTTCGCTTCTGGGTATTGATGGAAAGGAGGGAGACCTTCATATCCGCCAGTGCGGTGGTGATGTTGGCAAGAAGCATAATGTCGTTTTCGGCAAAAATCTGAAGCATGACCTCGTACAGGGATCGACTTCCCTGACTGGATACCGCCTCATCATCCCACCTTGCGGAAATCCATCGCTCCTGCACCGCGGGATTCTTGACACCAGCCATGGCGTTGGGACAGTCCTTTTTGTGGATGGAGATGCCGTATCCCTTGGTGATAAACCCGATGATATCGTC
>JAZSQX010000230.1:0-2787 GCA_045538235.1 Eubacteriales bacterium | reverse complement strand
GGCTTCATTGGAGAACAGACCTCTCTTTGCGCCCTGGCTGATCGCAGTCTTCAGAGCGTAACCGATGCTACCACCGATGATGGCGCTGGGGTTGAACGCATACTTGAAGATCATGCCGAATGCTTCGGGGACGTACTGAATCCGTGCGATCAGAACGATCAGACCGCCAACCAGATAGAGCGTTGCCATAACGGGAACGATCTTTTCTGTAGCAGAAGCCAGACGCTTCATACCGCCGATGAAGATAAAGGCGGAGAGAAGAGCTACTACGATACCCACAACCCACTGGGGAATGCCGAATGCATTGTGGCAGGTGTTACTGATGGAGTTTGCCTGAACCATAGCGCCGATGCATCCCAGAGCGATGATAGCAGAAATGGAGAAGAATCCGGCAAGGAACTTACCAAACTTACCCTTGAATGCCTTGGTCATGTAGTAAGCAGGGCCACCGGAGATGGTGCCGTCGGGACGGACGATACGGGTTTCCTGAGCCAGTACCGCTTCGGCGTAGATCGTGGACATTCCGAGGAATGCGATGATCCACATCCAGAAGATCGCGCCGGGACCACCGGTCAGGATTGCACCGGAAGCACCGATGATGTTACCGGTACCAACCTGTGCGGCAATTGCCGTTGCCAGTGCCTGGAAGGAGCTCATACCGCTCTTTTCTTTTTTGCCGTTCATGGAGAATTTGCCGAACATATTGCGCATCCCTTCGCCGAAGCAGCGAACCTGAACGAATCGCGTCTTAATGGTGAAGAAGAGACCGCAGCCGACAAGAAGAAAGATCAGAATATAATCTGATAAGTAGGTGTTGATCGTATTCACGATCGAGAGAAGTTGATCCATAAGTTGTTCCATTGTTTTTTCCTCCAAAGATTTGCATTAAAAAAGCTGCTGAAATTTGTGAATCAGCGGCTCTGGAGAAAATCATGGTGTCGGGGCACGTCTCAATTGGCACAACGTGTCGTCGCTGTGCGGGACAACCAAAAAAACAGATCATCCGAATCAAAAATCCGGACGAAGAACAATTGGCTCTGTCCTTTTGCCTGAGAGATTTGGCTGATTTGTCAGCCTTGCACCTTCGGCACTCACGTTTGGGTGAGCTTCTCCAGAGTACGATCCGCCATCAGTCCCAACCCGTTATCGGTTACCTGAGAGTGTTACTCCTTCGGTGCGGAAAACCGCTTTCCTGATGACCTCAACTCGCTTATTTATCACAGAATAATTTTACCACCACAGCCACAGAATTACAATATCCAAGTAGAATAGATTTCCGGCAATTTTTGTCGATCTTTTAGGCAATTCTGCACGATACACCAATCTTTTCCGGGAAAACACCCCCTTTGGCACCGATTTTACCCCTTATTCAGTGCCATTGCATATTCGCACCAAGATCATGCGTTTTTTACATATTTATTCATTTCGGCCCCATTTCCGACAAAGAAAGTTTTCATAATACGATTGCAGAAACAGAAATTTTATGCTATACTGTTGGTATGAAATTCCCGATTCATTTCCAGGAGGTTTTCCTTGGCTGAACTGCTTCAATACAAATGTCCCTGCTGCGGCGGGGGAATCGAATTCGACACGGCATCCCAGCAGATGAAATGTCCCTTCTGCGGCACGGATTTTGCCGTGGACACCCTTCTCACCCTAAGCCAGACCGAAGGCGAAAAGACGGAAGATTCCATGGACTGGAACGCCGCGGACGGCACGTGGACGGAGGGGGAAGAGGAAGGGCTGCGGATTTACGTCTGCCAGTCCTGCGCCGGTGAGGTTGTGACGGATGAGCACACCGCCGCCGCCTCCTGCCCCTTCTGCGGCAATCCCGTCATCATGAAGGGGAATCTGTCCGGCTCCCTCAAGCCCGATCTGGTGATTCCCTTCGCCCTCGACAAAAAAGCCGCCGAGGAGGCACTGCGGAATTTCTGCAAGAAAAAGCCCCTGCTCCCTCCCGCCTTTGCGAACGAGAACCGAATCCGGGAAATCAAGGGGGTGTACGTGCCCTTCTGGTTCTATTCCTGCGATGCGAAGGCGGATCTCCGGTTCCGCACCACGCGGGTTCGCACCTGGTCCGACCGCCGGTATCACTACACCGAAACGTCCCACTATCTGGTCACCCGCCGGGGTACCCTCGCCTTTGACGACGTGCCCGCCGACGGATCTTCGAAAATGGCGAACGATCTCATGGAATCCCTGGAGCCCTTCGATCGCTCCAAAGCCGTGGATTTTCACACCGCTTACCTCTCCGGCTTCTTCGCCGACAAGTACGACCTCTCCTCCGAGGACTGCGCTCCCCGTGCCAACGAGCGGATCAAAACCTCCACCATAAACACCTTCACCAGCACCGTTCAGGGCTACTCCTCCGTGCGGGCAGAATCCGTGTCCATCGCGCTCGGGGACAACCGGGTACGGTACGGGCTTCTTCCCGTGTGGCTTCTGAACACCGTCTGGAACGGGGAGACCTTCCCCTTCGCCATGAACGGGCAGACGGGCAAATTCGTGGGGAATCTTTTCGTGGATCGTGGTCGGTACTGGCGGTATTTCGCCCTCATTGCATCCGTTGCCACCGCCATCGCTTTCGCCATATCCTGTCTGCTGTAAGGAGGACCCACATGACTTCACTTCGACACAACCGCTTTCTCCCCCTTCTGCTTCTGGGGCTGATTCTCTGTCTCACCCTCCCCTCCGCTCTTCCCGCCCACGCCCTTTCCTCCCATCCCCGGCTCACGGACAATGCCGATCTGCTCTCTCCCGAAGAGGAAGCCGACCTTCTTGCCCTTC
>JAZSQX010000217.1:0-4098 GCA_045538235.1 Eubacteriales bacterium | reverse complement strand
CATACCAGTCACGTTCACAGAGAAAGTAATGGTATTGCCAGCAAGAGCGGCTGCTGCTGCTCCAGTTACGCTCACCTCAAAGACATCGACTACGACTGCATTGGTCACAGGTGCACCACCGGATCCGTTTGCCCACGCAGTGCTGAAACCGGAAACACCAGTCAGGTTGAGATCCTTAGCAGCTTCTACAGTGGACTCGGAAGCGGCAGCAACCGAGAACTGTCCTGCAGGTACGTTCGCGATCACTTTGCCGTTCGCGTCACGAATAGTTGCCAGATAGCCACCATTCGTGTGAGAGATGGAAGGTGCACCACCAAGCTCTACGCTCGGTACTACACCCGCTGCACACACGGAAACAACCAGTAATGCAGCTACTAAAATTGCTGTTGTTAAGTTTTTAATAAACTTCATTTCAATACTCCTTTTCGTTTATTTTACTTAAAATCAATCTTCGCCTACGGCGTGAGCCGCAAGATCGGACTGATTAACAGCCATAACCAGATACCGCTTGCCCGTATCCCCGTAATAGCACGTGGAGAGCACGATCACACGGTCTCCCACGGCTGGGAAGGACGCTTCATCAAAATTGGCGTCCAGCGCGCGGATTTTGCCGACGTTTTCAAAAAACGTCTTGTACCAGTAATCCACCGAGAAATCGTAAGCATGAGGAATATGATATGCCTCATACGGTACGGCGGCGAAAATGGTATAATACCGGACTTCCTCAGGCAGATACAACTTGATCTCGTTGTTTTCCTCAAACTTCGCAGGATCCGAGTAGATCGTATAGAGCTGACCGAAAGCGGTATGATTCGCCATGGTGTGTCCATAGATGAACGTCACGCGGTCGTTGAAGTCCGTTCCGTTGTACGTTGCCTGGGTGAAAAGGGCTCCTCCCACATATCCGGAGCCGTCATATGCTACGTCGAGATACTTCTCGTCGTCATCGGGACTCTGGAGAATGGGGTAATCCACTTTGGTATTTGCAATTTCAATCCACGCATGGATGTCGGGGTTGACCTCGGTCTGGAGGTGTTCGAAGTCCAGGGTGGGTTCTGCGGGGACGGCGGGCTTGGCGGTTTCCGTTTCAGTCTCTTTCGATTCCGTCACAGCTTCCGTTTCACTTTCTGTTGCCCCCTCCGATTCCTGCTCCGTTTCCGTCACAGGAGGCGTCATCGTCTCCGTAGCCGCTTCCGTTACAGGCTTCGTTTCCGTAGAAACAGGTAGTGTTTCAGGCGGAAGACTTTCCGATGCTTCCGGTACTGTCACCGGGTTGTCGGTTTCCACATCCGGCGTATTCTCCGGTTGTCCTTCCGTCTCTTCGGGCGTTTCCGTCACGGCAGGCTTGATTTCTTCCGGCTTGATTTCTTCGGAATCCGGCTCGGTTTCCGAAGGGTTTGTGTCCCCGATATCGGGACTTTCCACAGGCGTTGGATCGGCATCCGTCGCCTCGGTTTTATGTACCTTGATCGTATCGCGGAGAGATTCCAGTTCTTCCCCGGTTGTCTCCGCCCGTTCCGCCTTTCCGACGGACCAGCCCACACATACGCCGACTCCGACGAGGGAGAGGATAAGTATGACGATCAACAGGATTCGTTTGGTTTTCTGATTCATTGTATGCTCTTTCTCATTTTGGGTGAACCGGATTCAGCGAATTGGAATCCTTTCTCCCAACAGTAGCCCAAGGCTCCTGCTTCTGATTGACTCCGCCGCCTCTTCGCCATGCTTTTTCTGGATGATCGCGATGGCTTCGCGGATGTTCGGAGGACGATAACTGAGATTGTGGCAATCGGTGCCGAGAAAGTGGATTTTCCCATCTCCCAGCATCCGCAGAGCACGTCGTCTTGTCAGTCGGTCAATAAAGAAACTGGCATTGGATTGGAGAAGAATCCCTTCACCGATCAGCCGCTCCAGCATTTCATCGGTACAGTAGTTCCGATACCGTTCGATGTGGGCGAGAATCACTCGGTATCCTTTGCGGTAGGTGAGATCAAACAGATCCTCCATCATCCGCTCCGTCCAGGTGTGAAACGGCATCTCCACCAGAATTGCGCGGCTTTTTCCGATGCACATGGCATCCAGCTCCGCCATCTCGCCAATCCCTTCGAAATAGGCGATTTCCGCTCCCGGCACCAGTTTCGGCAGATCCGGGGTCTTATTCCGAAGAAGCAGATTGTACCGATTGGCGCGTTTGGCGAGAAAATGCTTCGGATTATCCCGCGTGGCGTAGAAATGGGGAGTGAGAACCACCGCGCCCACGCCCTGCTCCGCCGAAAGACGCAGCATCACGAGACTTTCCTCGAGGGATTCACTTCCGTCGTCCATATCGGGTAGGATGTGGGTGTGAAAATCCACCCAGCCGGATGTTTGCCTTTCCTTTCCGTTCATGGACGCCGTATTTTCTTCGCCGATCATTTCAGTTCGTATTTCTTATACTTGTAGCTGTAATACTTGTTGTCGGCTGTTGCACAGGTCATCACGAAGCCGATGATGTTAGCGTCGTGGAATTTGAGCTGACGTACTGCGTCATCCAGGAGCCGTTTATCCACGTATTCCTGTCGGACAACCACGATCATCCCATCGGTAAGTTTCGACACGATCAGCGCATCGGACACCGCAGAAATGGGCGGCAGGTCGATGATGATGTACTCATACGCCGACTTGACCGTTTCGATAAACGCCGCCATTCTCTTGGAAGAGAGCAACTCCGTGGGGTTCGGAGGCAAATCCCCGCAGGTGATCACGGGAAGGTTTCCGAGAAGAGCGGAACGCTGTACCAGGTTTTCCCCGTTGTTCTGTCCCACCAGCAGATTGCTGAGTCCGGGAGAACGCTTGAGCTCCGCCGTCGTTGCGATATTGGAGAGACGCATATCCGCGTCAATGAGGAGCACCTTCTTCCCCGCCTCGTGCAAGTCGTAGGCGAGATTCATGGAGGTGGTACTTTTGCCCTCGTGTGCCATGGAGCTGGTAATCCCAACCACACGGCAGCCCGTTCCCTGGCTGAAGCTGAAGAGAACGCTGGTACGCAGTCTCTTGTAAGCCTCCGCCATCGCGAAGGAACGATCCTCGCCGATCAGGCTGGGTTCCTCCACAGCCAGTGCTTTCTGATTCATTGCTTTGTTATGTTTCGTATTCATCATCCGTCACCCTCAGGAATTCCTTTCCGCGGCACCGTTCGAACCGTAAGACTTATAGTAGTAAGAACCCTTGTGAAACGCATTGGCATCGGGAACCACCGCAAGAACGGGGATGTCGTACTTCTGGTTGAGGTAATCTTCACTTCTCACCGTGGTATCCAAAAGATCCATCACGATGATCACACCGCAGCTCGCCACGAGACCCACCAGAATGCCGATCATGGCGAATTTCGTATAACTGGGAGAGGTGCGATGGGTTGCAATCACGGGATAATCCACAAGGCGCACGGAACTTCCGTCCACGACCTCCGAAATGCGGTCGGGAAGAACATCCACGATGGTGCTTACAATGCGCTGGGCTTCTGCGGGGTCGCCGCTGGTCACGGTAACGGAGAAAATTTCCGTCCCGTTGACAGCCTTCGCGCTGACCATTTTCTTCAGTTGTTCGTATGTATAGTCAAGATTGGCTTCTTCAATGACCTGTTCCAGTGTCAGTCGGGTCTGCAAAATGACCACGTATATTTCCAGCAGGGATTTCGCAGCGGAAAGTTCCGTAGCGCTAATACTGAAACCAGTGCCACCCAGAGAAAGAGAACTGTTATTGACGTACATCAGCGCGGTGGACTCATACTGAGGTTCTACAAAAAACGCCGCGTAGGAGAAGCACAGGGCGCCCACCAGAATCATCGCAATGGCGATAATCCAGATTTTTTTCCAGAGAAGCTTTATGATATGTAAAAGATCAATTTCGATCTCTTCCTGATTTACAGCATTTACAGCCTGATTATTCATTACCTGATCCTTTCACGAGTGCCGTTTTCCCTCGGTTTCCCTCGAAAAAGGGTTCCGGCGGGTCTTGCGAATAGCGGAAGTGCGCAAAAGAACAAATCACCCCACACTATTATGCAATACATTATACCACCGAATTATGTCCCTGTCAAGTCATATGGGAAAGTTTTTG
>JAZSQX010000065.1:0-4383 GCA_045538235.1 Eubacteriales bacterium | reverse complement strand
CATACCGCGTCCAACGACTGCAAGAAGAGCGAGTCCGCTCTCGATGAACACACTCTCGGGGTCAACGGCGGCGCAAATGCTTCCGATAACAGCGTCGCGCTTGCCTTCAAGCGATTTTTCCGATATAACAACGCTCATCGTATCGATACCCGAGGGAAGATGCTCAAAGGAAATGTCATGCTTTTCGAGGATCTCGAGCACGCGGCGTCCGAATCCGAGCTCCGCGTTCATCATATCCTTTTCAATGGTGATAACGCAGAATCCCTTCTTACCCGCGATACCGGTGATAAGATGCTCGGGCATATCGTCGGCAGCCGACACGATCATGGTGCCGGGGGCAGACGGATCATTTGTGTTGCGCACATTTATCGGAATTCCGGCAAAACGGACGGGGAAGATCGATTCTTCGTGCAAAACGGTAGCACCCATGTAGGAAAGCTCTCTGAGTTCCCGGTACGTGATGAATTTGATCACCTCGGGGCTGTCAACGATGCGGGGGTCTGCCATCAAAAAGCCGCTGACGTCCGTCCAGTTTTCGTAGAGATCCGCCACAACCGCCCGGGAAACGATGGAGCCGGTGATGTCGCTTCCGCCACGGGAGAAGGTTCTGATGGTTCCGTTGGGCATCGCACCGTAGAAACCGGGAATAACGCCGTATTCGTGCTTTTTCAGTTCTTCCGAAAGAAGGGTGTTGGTGGTTTCGGAGTCGAAGGAGCCGTTGTCATGGAAACGGATGAAGCCGGAGGGATCGATGAAATCAAAGCCCAGGTACTTCGCCAGAATCAGACCGTTCAGATACTCCCCGCGGCTGGCGGCATAGTCGCGTCCTGCGTGGTGGAGAATCGCCCATTTGATGTGTTCGTATTCACTGGAAAGATCGTAATCGAGTCCCAGCCCTTCGATGATAAGATCGTAGCGTTCGCACACTTTGGCGAAAATCTCATCCACCGGGTTGCCGGCTTCTACCAAGTTGTAGCATTCATAGAGCATATCGGTGACCTTGGTGTCACTGGAGAAACGCTTGCCGGGAGCAGAAGGCACAACAAAACGACGGGTAGGTTCCGCCAGTACGATCTCCTTCACCTTTTCGAAGTGCTCCGCATCGGCGAGAGAACTGCCGCCGAATTTCACGACCTTTATATTATACGAATTTGCGTTCATTTTTTTCAACCTCATTTTTTAATATACAATATATTATATGATATTTGGGCGAATTTGTCAATAAGTTTTTTTGTACTTCCAGAAAGAGATTGACAATTGAGACCGAAAAATGTATAATAGGAACAGACAAAAACAAAAAGGGGATACCATATGTCAAATCACAGAACCATTTTCTCGTCCGCAGAAATTCTCCTGCCGAAATTTGCGGCAGATTCCGAAAAAATGCAGCGTTGGGCGGTCATTGCCTGCGACCAGTTTACCTCCGAGCGGGAATATTGGAACCGCTGCCGCGATCTGGTAAACGGCGAGCCTTCCACCTACCAGTATATTCTACCGGAAGCCTATCTGGAAACCGAAGAAGAAGCACGGCATGCGGCTCTTGTGAAAAACAGCATGAACACCTTCTCCCGTGATTTTATGCAGACCATCGACGGCTTGATCTACGTGGAGCGGACTCTTCCGAACGGCACCGTCCGTCACGGCATCGTCGGCAAGATTGATTTGGAGGAATACGACTATTCCGTCGGATCCACTTCTGCCATCCGGGCAACGGAAGCCACCGTCGTGGAGCGGATCCCCCCTCGCTGCAAGGTGCGCGCCGATGCCGTGATCGAATTCCCTCACATTCTCATTCTCATCGATGATAAAAACGGCGTGTTCTCCAGCGCGGCGGAACGGAAGTCTTCCTGTAACGTGGCGTATGACTTTGACCTGATGCTGGGCGGGGGACATATCACGGGCTATGCCGTCACGGGCGAGAACCTGACCGCGCTGACGGAAAAGATCGCAGAATACGAAGCCTCTGCTTCCGGTGTGGTGTACGCGATGGGAGACGGCAACCATTCTCTCGCCGCTGCAAAGGCGCACTGGGAAAACGTGAAGCGGGAAACGGGGGATATGACCCATCCCGCGCGGTACGCCCTCTGTGAAATCACGGCACTGGGCGACGAATCCCTCGTGTTCGAACCCATTTACCGGGTTATCAAGAACTGCGACAAGGCGGATTTCCTTGGCGCACTGGAAGCCATCACCGAAGAGGGAAGCGGCGAGCAGTCTGTCACCATTCTCTCGGGCGAGACCAAATCCACCTGCCACTTCACCGCACCCGAGCACGCGATGACGGTGGGAAGTCTCCAGATTTTCCTGGATCGCTACCTGAAATCTCACCCCGGCGTGGTGTGCGACTATATCCACGGGGAAGATTCTCTCGAAAAGTTGTCAAAGGAACCGGGATCCATCGGATTCCTCTATGACGGCATGGATAAAAACGAGCTTTTCGGTTACGTGGGGGCTCACGGTACACTGCCTCGCAAGACCTTCTCCATGGGCGAAGCGGAAAGCAAACGATATTACCTGGATGCCAGAGTCATTGTGAAATAAGCAATTCAAAAGGGACGGAACCCACGTTGGCTCCGTCCCTCTCTGTTTTGTTCGATTAGTCGATGTTGATGATGCGGATAATGCCGTCCATGTTCTGAATGGCTTCAATGGATTCCGGCGAAATTTCAGCACTGGTGTCGATCAGCGTGCAGGCATAGTCGCCCTTGGAGCGGTTTGCCATGTGTTCAATGTTGATGTTTTCCTTTGCCAGCGTGGAGGTGATGTGGGACAGCATATTGGGGATATTCTTGTGCAGGAATACCATACGCTTGTCGTCCGTGCGGGGCATTTCCACGGTGGGATAGTTCACGCTGTTGCGGGTGTTGCCGTTCTGGAGGAATTCCACCAGCTGGTTCGCAGCCATCACCGCGCAGTTGTCTTCGGATTCTGCGGTGGAGGCACCCAGGTGAGGAATGGTGATGATACCGGGGGTGTTGATGGTTTCCTCGGTGGGGAAGTCGGTGACGTACGCGGAAACATGACCGTCGGCAAGGGCTTCCTTCAAATCCGCGGCACAAACCAGATCGGCACGTGCCAGATTGACGATCTTCACACCGGGCTTCATCAGGGCGATGGAACCGGCGTTGATCATGTTCTTCGTATCCTTGGTGGCGGGAACGTGAAGGGTGATATAATCACTCTGTGCGAATACTTCTTCGTAAGTAGCGGCTTTTTTGATGGCGCGGGACAGGGACCATGCAGCATCGATGGTAATGAAGGGGTCACAGCCGATCACGTTCATGCCGAGGGACTTGGCAGCGTTGGCAACCAGACCGCCGATCGCACCGAGACCGATAACGCCCAGGGTCTTGCCTTCCAGCTCGCATCCGCCGTAAGCGCTCTTGCCTGCTTCCACGCTCTTTGCCACGTCCGTGGTCAGGGTGTTCGCCCAAGCCACACCGTCGATGATCTTACGGGAAGCGAGAAGAAGAGCGGCGATGGTCAGTTCCTTGACACCGTTGGCGTTGGCACCGGGGGTATTGAATACTACGATACCCTTGGCGGCGCAATCTTCCACAGGGATGTTGTTGACACCGGCACCGCAGCGGGCAATCGCCTTCAGCTCGGGATGGAACGCCATGTCGTGCATGGATGCGGAGCGAACCATAATGGCTTCGGCATCCTCAAAAGTGGTGGAAACCTCATATTCCGTCTTGTCAAAAACGTTGATGCCAACGGGGGCAATTTTATTGAGCAGTTTGATTTTTTTCATTAATTTTTCCTCTGTTTCGATTATTTCGGGTTCTTTTCCGCGAAGTCCTTCATGAAAGCAACCAGCTTTTCCACGCCTTCGTAGGGCATAGCATTGTAAATGGAGGCTCTCATACCGCCAACGGAGCGGTGACCCTTCAGATTCTTGAGTCCTGCGGCAGCGGCTTCCTTGGCAAACTTCTTGTCAAGATCCTCGTTGCCGGTGATAAAGGTCACGTTCATCATAGAACGGCTTTCCTTTTCCACGGGAGCAAGGTAGTAATCCTGGGAATCCAGGTAGTCGTACAGAAGAGCCGCCTTCTTTTCGTTGCGCTTCTTCATTTCTTCGAGACCACCGATGGAGAGAATCCATTCGTACACGAGCCCCGCCATGTAGATCGCATAGCACGGAGGCGTGTTGTACATGGAGCCGTTTTCTGCCATCAGGTTCCAGTCCAGCATGGAGGGAGTTGCGGGATTGACCCAACCCAGGAGATCTTCACGGACGATTACCAGCGTGAGACCGGCGGGCGCCATGTTCTTCTGGGCACCGGCATACATCACGCCGAACTTGGTTACGTCAATGGGCTCGGAGATGATGCAGGAGGACATACCGGCAACCAGAGGAATATCACCCGTGTCAGGAACAGC
>JAZSQX010000280.1:0-12934 GCA_045538235.1 Eubacteriales bacterium | reverse complement strand
CTTCTTCGCCTTCGCGGAGTTTGTAGTTCTTGGCTTTTGGTGCGCCGCCGATGGTGACACAGCCGTTTTCCGTCAGCCGCTGGGCACTGCTGCGGGAGATTTCCAGCATCCTTGTGAGAAACTGATCCATCCGTTCCCCTGCCGTATCCGCCCGCAGAACCAGAGCTTCTCCCTCGTCCCCTTCGTCGGAAACGGGGAGATTTGGGTACTCATTCATGGGATTCCTCTTTTCCGTCCGCAGGGAGCGCATTTTTTTCTTTCCGCATCCGGATTTCGTCCCAGAGAACGCCCAGAAGGAACATGGCGCATCCCACACAAACGAAGGAGTCCGCCACGTTGAACACGTAGAAATCGATGAACCGGCAGTCGATGAAGTCCACCACGAAGCCGAGGCGCACCCGGTCGATCATATTGCCGATGCCGCCGCCGATGACAAAGCTGACCGCGGTGCGAATCCAGAGACTCCGGGGCTTTTCCCAGATCAGCCAGGCACCGATGGCGAGAATGCCCACCACGGAGAGAATCATGAACACCCAGCGGTGATTCGCCAGCATTCCGAAGGCGGCACCCCGGTTTTCCACGTAGGTGAAATGCAGGATGTTTTCAATCAGAGGGTACGTACCCGCGCCCGCCAGATGCTCCAGAACCAGAAGTTTTGTCACTTGATCCAGAACAATGGTGCCGAGTACGATGAGAAGACATACAATCATGGGAGGTTTCCTTTATGTTGGGTTCAGAATTTGCTGTGTTTTTTCGGCTTTTTGGGTTCTTCCGGGGGGATGATGGGCTGCCGGCTGATTTCTTCCACGATCTTCCGGCTGTCCGTGTTGGCAAAGACGATGTCAAATTCGTCCGTCACGGACAGATTGTGTCCATTCAGATTGGCGGAAAACAGCGCATCCAGATCGGCAAACGCCTCTTCATCGGGAACCACTTGAAAATCCCGGGCGAAGCTTTCATCAAAATCGTCCTTCGGGGGTGTTTTTCTCGGTGCTTCTTCCTGTTGTGGACGAAGGATGGCGCCGATGTCCAGAATCCGGGTATCTCCGTCATCCGGTGCGGGAGCGGGCTCAAAATCCTTGTCTTCCGCATCGTCGTCTGCTTCCTCCGGCAGTTCTTCCTCATAAAAATCGGAGGCATCCAGGGGGCGGATCGGAGAGGGGGTAGGCTCGTCTTCTTCGTCCTCTTCGTCGGCGTAATCCCCACCGTCACCGATGACGTAGCCGAAGGGATCCGCAGAGAAGGAGATTTCCCCGACGATTTCGTCCGCTTCCTCCTCGTCGTCCTCCACGTCATTGAGGTCGATGGTAAGGTCACCTCCAATAAATGCGGCAAAAGGAGTCATCGGTGCGGCGGGAGCCTTCTCCGGTTTCGCTTCCTCTACTTCCTGCGGGTCTTCATAAACGGGTTCTTCGGGGATTTCGGGCATTACTTCCGGAATTTCCTCGGGCACCTCAAAATCATCCGTCTCATCCTCTTCCATTTTGGGAAGGTCGGCGGGTTCTGCGGGTTCCTCTTCTTCCGCTTCCGCTTCGATTTCTACCACAGCGGGAGTGGGGAACCGAACGGGTTCTTCGTCCTCTGTTTCTTCTTCTCTGGAGTTTTCCATGATGTCATCCAGATTGTCCCGGCAACGGAGGGTGAGGGAAGCCAGCTGCTCCACGGATTCGATATGGTTGTTATAGAGACCGAACAGGGTATCGCGGAAAGAGGTCACCTCGTCGCACATGGCACCGGCGGCGCGATAGATTTTGCCCGCGCCTGCTTTGGCTTCGGAGAGAATCTGCTCCGCCTCCTGTTCCGCCTGTGCCAGAATCTTCTGGGCTTCTTCGGCGGCCGTCTGGCGAGCTTCCAGCAGAATGGCTTCCGCCTGCAGATCCGGTGTTTGGGAGGGATCGGGCTGTTCCTTGACGATGGACAGGGCAAGGGACACTTCGTCCAGCTTTTTCAGTGCCATCCCCAGCTGTCGTTTTGTGTTGGCGGCAGCCTGCTCCAGTTTTGCGTATTCCTCGGTGACGTAGCCCAGATATTCGTCTACTTCCTCGGGAGAATACCCGCGCAGGATTCTCTGGAACGTCTTGTTTCTGAAATCTCTTGCCATAATAGCCTCCGTCTGTGATGGATCGTCAGATGTATTTTTTGCAGAGAATTTTCACTCTGCCACTTTTGGTTTCACCAAGCAGATTGCCGATGACGTATTTTCCGTAGCCGCGGATGGAGAGGATATCCTCTTCGTTCACGTCGGCAGAGACGTCGGTGGTTTCCCGGTAGGAAAGCTCCACCAGACCATTCCGCACCATTTCCGCCGCCGTTTCTCTGGATTTTCCCGTGATGGCTTTCACAATGCCGTCGAGGCGGGGGGAGGATACGGTGAGAACGGATTCCTCATACTGTCGGGGAATCTGGAAAGTGGGGGGCAGGGGAGAAGCGGACACCTTGACCCCATCCCGTCCGATTTTGGTCAGGGATTCGCAGAGGTAGGGAACGATTTTGTTGTCCGCAAAGACCACCGCCTCCGATTCCGAGAGAACGGCAATGTCCCCGATGACGGAGCGGTCGATGCCCAGGGACAGAATCCCGCCCATGAAATCCCGGTGGGTGAGAGTGCGGAAGCCGCTTCCCTTGATGGAGAGTGCTGTAATGGGGATTTCCTCCAGAATGTGGGGATTTTCGCTGAGATAGGCGGCAAAAAAGTCCGTGCGCTCCGTGTCGGGCACCATCCGATGATGGGGTGCGCCTTCGGGTCGGTACCATTCGGGCAAAAAAACCGCGGAACACCTTTCGGCACCGCGGCATCCGCCCCAGAAAAAGCATCCGGCGACACCGTTGCCGATCCGGGTGAGCAATTGGTTATACACGTCCTGTTTCTCGCCGGGTGAGAGAAAAACCGTGACGCTCACGGCAAATTCCGATTCCCGGTACTTGTCCATGGCGCGGGAGAAGAGAAGGGTATTGTCTGTGCTTTTCATGACCTTGTTCCTTTATGGGATCAGAGAAAAATTTCCAGAATGGAGAGAAGAATGAATGTGAGAAAGAAGGACATATCAATGGGAAATCCTTCAAACCAACCAAGCCGCTCAATGAGACAGCGCACGGGGTAAACCACCGGCTCCGTGACCGCGTACAGGAACGTGACAATGGGGTTGTCTTCCTCTATGGGGAGCCAGCTGATAATGGCTCTCGCCAGCATCAGAAACTGAATCGCCGCAATCAGGAAACGGAGGGTGGCGGTAATCACATACAGTACGTTATGCAAGGGAATCTTCCTCCTTGGAAATGGAAACGGGACTGCGGTGCGGGCTTTCCCTCATCACCGTGTCTTTTTTTCATTTGGGTATACAAACAAAACCTGCGATCGTTTCTCAATCTCAAGCGCTACAAAAGTCTATGTAATTCGAGGGGATTCGACGAAAATCCCGGGGAATCAGTTGAAATCGCTGAAGTCGTCCAGGGGGTGAGCAGCGGGCTTTTCTTCCGGTTCCGGTTCGGGACGGCGAGCGTTCTGCTTCATCTGGGGTTCGTCCACGTCCACGTTGGAGGGCGTGATCACATAGGCGTTGGTTGCAATCTTCTTCAGAGAGCCGCCGATGGAATAAGCAACGCCGGAGAGGAAGTCGATCAGACGACGGGAGGTCTCCTTGGTAGCGTTTTCCAGGTTGAGAACCACGGTGCACTTATTGAGCAGGTGGTTGGCAATCTGAGAAGCGGTAGTACCGTCGTAATTCTGAGGACGAACTACCTGCATCTTGATGTTGGCGCCGTTGACACCGGAGAGGCTGATGCCGCCGCCCATGCCAGCATTCATACCAGCACCCATATTGGTCTGGGTGGTGTTCATGCTTGCCTGTGCGCCGCCTGCCATCTGCATGTCGCTGTCGTCTTCGATCTCGTCGTAGTTATCGAAACCATTGTAGTAATCGTCATCGTAAGAATCGTCGTAGCTGTCGTTGGTGCCGGTTACTTTTTTGATTCGATCCATGAGTCCCATATAAATCCTCCATTCTGCCGTGCGGCAGGATCATTGACTAAATTTTATTTCAGAACGCGGGAGAAAAACTCCCGACGAAATCTGCTTATTTGCGTGAGCCGAAAATGGCGCTTCCGACGCGGACGAGGGTGGATCCCTCTTCAATCGCGCACTCGTAACTGTCGCTCATTCCCATCGATAAAATGTGCTCCCTTATATTATGCGGTTTTTTTTCGAAAAAGTCAAGGAAAATTCGGTAAGATTCTTGAAAATATTTTCGAAAATCGTCGATTTCGGTACATTTTGGTGCCATTGTCATCATTCCGCGCACTTTCAGCGAGGAAAATGCGGCAACCCCTTCCAAAAATGACGCGACTTCTCCCGGGCGGACGCCGGTCTTCGCATCCTCTTCTCCGATGTTGACTTCCATCAGAATATCCTGAGTGGCACCGATTTTTTGGCAGTGCCGATCCAGCGCTTCCGCCAGTCGGAGGGAGTCCACGGAGTGAATCAGCCCCGCCTTCCCGCAGACGTATTTGATCTTGTTGGTTTGAAGATGTCCGATGAAATCCATCCGGGCACCAGAGGCGGTGACGCCATCGTATTTGGCGACGAATTCCTGTGCGTGGTTTTCCCCGCAGAGGGAGAGTCCGCAGGTTTGGACGAGGAATCGCACCTCTTCCTCCGGGACCGTTTTGGTGGCTGCCAGGAGCATCACCGGCTCCCCGGTTCCGCGCCGTTCTCTGGCGGCTTCTACTTTTTCGAGAACCCGGAGATAATTGTCTCTCAGTTCGTTTTGTCGTTCGGTTGTCATAAGAGCCCCTCTCACTTGATGAGCTTGCCCGCGTACAGTTCTCTGCCGCTGACCACAATAAAATCGTTCCGTTGGATCCAGGGATAGATCTCGTCGTCCTTTTCCCCGTCTTCTTCCTCGCCCGTGTAGGGACTGCCGGTGCAGAGTACCGTGTCGTCTTTGCGGTAAATGATGTGGATTCGCTTGAATTCCAAATCCGATTCCCCTGCCGTGTACACGCCCTCGTAGCCGTGAAGTACCCGGACAGCGGACAGGGGAATCTCATATCCCGTATACTGAACGGACGAAATGGCGACGGGCTGCATTCTGGTATAGTCGAAGTTCACGGGCATTTTTTCGCACACGAAGAGAACCACGGCGCGATCCCCGGGCGTTTCGGGAATGATGCGGTGGAGCTTCATGTCCACGCTTTCTCCGCTGTAGGTGAAGTTGACGGTGCACTGTCCGATCTCCTTCAGTTCTGCCGCTTCCGCCTTGGAGATGCGGCAGGCGATGTACCAGCGGAAATCTTTCACCATGGTGCCGATGCAAAGGGAATTCACCGGTTCCGCTTCCGCCTGGGTCATGGCACTGAAATCGTCGTAGGTCATGGTGTCCACCTGCTTGGAGGAGAACACGGTGCCGTAGCCGTCGTAGTCGGAGAAATAATACCCCGTCGAGGAGGAGTAGATGGTTTCGAGACAAGCCCCCAGGGTGGACTTCAAAGAAGCCTTCTCCTGCTCCAGCTTGGTGATCTGGGCGGCGTAGTCGGTAATTTCCCCCGTGAGGATGGCGCGTTTTTTGATGGTGACGAGAAGTCCGGTGCGGTGGGACAGGGCTTCCGCATAGTCTCCCGAGGCGCAATGGGAGCGCAGGGTGTACAGGCTGTCGTAGATGCTGGAATCCAGACCGATGGTGGACTGAACGGAGCGGTCTGCCGCCTGATTTTTCTCAAGAAGCGTGATCTGCTCGTCGATTTCCGCCAGCCGGGATTCCGTATCCGGAGAGGCATTGGCGTACACGTCGGCGATTTTCTGATACAGCGCAATCCGTCCGCCGTCCCGTACCGCGGGAGCGACACTTCCGCTGGCGGAGGAGCGGGCGTAGAGGGGGGTCTCATCCCGCATGATGTATGCATCGGCGGTGATGGTGCGGGTCACGGTCTTGAGGGTGGCGGGAAGAAGCTCCAGCTCCGTGGTGAAGCGGTTGTGGACGTGATAGGCAAAGTACACGATCAGTCCCACGCCCAAAAGTACGCACAGGGTGTAGAGCGCCCGCCGGATGAGGTATTGTTTGTCAAAAATTCCCGTGATTTTCATATAGAACCGTTTTTCTTTGTTTTTGTTGGTGGAAAAGGCGTTTTTTCGATTCCATTTCTTCCTGTGAGCCCATTGGCGGTGTTTTACAGGACGAAGAGTTTTTCCAGACGGATGACGGGAACGCCCTCTTCTTCGTTCCCTCGCCCCAGAGCAATAAACTGTCCCCTGTGATACAGACGGATCAGCCCGTCCGTGGGGAGACTGACTTTCAGCTTCGCCTGATAGAGACTGGCGCCGCCCCGGAGGAGTTTTGCGTAGAAATCCGACAGGGTGAGCGCGGGAAGATCGGTGAACAGGGACTCCACGGGCTTCGGGAGCGTGAGCCGATCCTCGTAGGACATGGTGTCTAATTCGTCAATGGTGATGGCGTCTGCCAGGGAAAACTGTCCCGTCTTCGTGCGGATGAGGGAGGACATCACCGCCCCGCATCCCAGCTTTTTGCCGATATCGGAGCAGAGAGTGCGGATGTAGGTACCCTTGGAGCAGGCGACCCGGATGGCGTAGGTGTCTTCCGTGCGCTTTTCCGCTTCAATTTCGTAGATTTCCACGTCGCGGGGCTTTCGTTCCACCTCGCCGCCCTCTCTTGCGATGTCCACTAACTTCCGTCCTCCTACCTTGATGGCGGAGTACATGGGGGGAATCTGCTGGATTTTTCCCGCAAAAGAGCGGCAGACGGCGAGCACCTCTTCTTCCGTGGGGAGATGGTCGCAGGTGCTCAGCACGTCTCCCGTGATGTCTTCCGTGTCCGTGGTCAAACCCAGCTTCATTTCGCAGAGGTATTCTTTGGTGTGTGCCATGAGGTAGTCGGATGCCTTGACCGCCCGTCCCAGGAGAATGGGCAGGACACCCGTTGCCATGGGATCGAGGGTTCCGGTATGCCCTACCTGACGTGTGTTGTACAGCTTGCGGCAGGCAGAGATAATCCGATGAGACGTGACCCCGGCGTGCTTGTTGACGATCAGAATACCGGAAACGGGGCTTTCCGTTTGATTTTTTGCCATAGTTGCTTACTCCATGTTGTTTCGAATGGCTCGGGAGAAGGCGTCGACCGCTATCGCCAGCGCTTCCTCGGGGGAATCCGCTGTAATGGTACAGCCGGCAGCCCGGATATGTCCGCCTCCCCCGAATGTGGCACAGACTTTGGCACAGTCCACATCCCCGTTGGCGCGGGAGGATACTTTGTACCCAGTGGGATCCGCGGCAAGCTGACGAAGGGAAATGCCCACCAGCACGCCCTCGACGCCCCGGGGGGTATCCACGACGTTGCCGATTTCTTCTTCCGTCAGTCCCGCATCTGCCAGCATTTGCTGCGTAAAGAGAACCGCACCCAGCCGCCCGTCTTCATAGAAACGGAGATTTTGGATTGCCAGCATCTGGGCGGTCAACTCCTTCAGGGTACGCTGACCGAAGAGGGAACGGCATACGTCCGAGGTGTCCATTCCGCCGTCTTCCGCCCCGTTGATCCGTGCGACCAGATCAGCGGCAGCATGATGAGTGGCGGGGGTGGTATTGGAAAACTTGAAGCTGCCCGTGTCGGAGACGATGGCGGCATACATTCGTCGGGCTCCTTCGGGGGGGAGGGTACAAACACCCTCTTTTTCCAGATGAACGGCGAGACGGTAGACGATTTCCCCGGCGGCGGAGGCTTCGGAATCCACGTAGTGGGGTGCGAAAGGCTCACCGATGCCGTGGTGGTCGATCATAAAGTGGATATGGGGAATGAGGGATTCAAGCTCTCCCAGCTGCATGGGGGATGCCACGTCCACGGCAAAGATGGTGTCGTAGTTTTCGGGGTGAACGTCGGCGGGGGTGAGAGGGGCGCATTCCCCGCAGAGAAAGCGGAGGCGCTTCGGAATCTCAGAAGAGCAGGCGACCTGTGCTTCCCCACCCATCGCACCGATCAGAGACCGGAGGGCATAGGCAGAGCCCACCGTGTCACCGTCGGGATTCACATGACAGAGAATCAGCGTGCGGCGGCAGTCCCGGAGGCGTTGTGCCGTTTCCGGAAGGGTGAGAGCGGGAAAGCGGGACGCTTCGATGGGATTATTCATCGTCGTCTCCTTCTTCCACGATTGTCTCAGTGGGTTCGATGGACTTGAGAATGGCGGAGATCCGGGCACCGTGCTCCACGCCTTCATCCCGCACGAAGGTGATTTCGGGAGTGTTGCGGAGGTTCAGCCGCTGTGCGAGCTGAGAGCGAACAAAGGGCATGGCGGATTTCAGTCCCCGCGCCAGTTCCTTTTCGTCGCATTCTCCGAAGACGGAATAGTATACCTTTGCGAATTTCAGGTCAGCGGAAACGTCGGAGTTCATGACGGTCAGCATCACGCCCGACACCCGGGGATCCTTGATTTCTCTGAGGATCCGGGAGCATTCTTCCGTGAAGGCTCCGTTGATTTTGTTTTTTCTGTAGTTAGCCATGGGATTCCTTTCGGTTGTTGGTGGAATTACGGGTTTTTCAGAAAGTCGGGGAGATATTCGACCGGAATGACATCGGTGACGAATTTCCGAGCGGTCTCAACGGGGAGGGTGTAGCCGGAAATGGCGGTTCCGTGGCCGGCGGCAATTTCAGGGGTGTAGTTTTCGAGAAGATAGAGGTGGGTGTTGTACCAGGTCATGTCGTAGAAAAATACCGTGGGGGTGAACGCCACGTCTTCGACACAGAGTCCGCCCATGTTGTCCCCTGCAATGGTGAAGGAGAGGAAGCCGCCCACCTGATTGACGGGGCGTGCCATGCCGGAGACAAAGTTGCCGAGGGAGTAGATGCAAAGAGTCTTGCCGTTTTCATGCTCGATCCATTCAAGGGGCTGGAGGGTGTGAGAATGGTGACCCAGAATCACTTCCGCTCCGTTTTCGGCAATGAGCTTGGCGAGACGGTACTGTTCGGCATTGGGCTGCTGGGTGTTTTCGTCGCCCCAGTGAATGGAGACGATGGTGAAATCCGCCGTGGCTTCCGCCAGAGCCAGCTCCGCCAGAATGAGATTGTCGTCGATGTAGGGGATCACCAGGGGGGAAGAAGCGGGCTTCACGATGCCGTTGGTGCCGTAGGTGTAAGAGAGAAGGGCAATCCGCACGCCCTGTACTTCGATTATGGGAATCTGCTTGGCTGCTTCGGGATTTTTTGCGACACCGATCAGGGTGACGGGCTGGGTTTCCCAGAAAGCGATGGTGGTGTCAAGACCGTTTGCACCCTTATCGAGAATGTGATTGTTTGCGATGTTGATGATGTCAAAGCCGAGAGACGCCATGTCGATACCAAGTTGCTGAGGGCAGTTGAAGCAGGGCCAGCCGGTGTAGCCGTGATCCGCTCCCGCCATCACCGTTTCCTGGTTGATGAAAGCAATGTCCGCGGCGGCAATGATGTCCGCAACCTCTTCGTACATGGGAAGAAAATCGTATTCCTTTTCCGCAGTGCGGCGGAATCCGGCATCCTGATGGATATTGGGATGAATCAGATTGTCCCCGGCAGCAGTAAAACGAATGGAAACACCCGCAAAGGGGGAGGTGATGGCAGGCTCGGTGGGAACGGGAGCGTCGGTTTCTGCCTGGTCGGGGCGTTTCGCTGCCGCTTGGCTGTCGTAGGACTCGATGGCGGAGGGCGTGGTGGTATCCGACTGTGCCGGTGTTTCCTCAGAGGGGGACAGATCCGGGAGCTCGTCCCGCGGTCGGAGAGAGAGACAGGAGGTGAGACACAGACAGGAGAGAAGAAGAATGACCACTTTTTTCATAATTGCCTCCATGTACTTGAAAATGGAAATAATATAACAACTTATATTATACCAGTTTTTCCTGAGAATTGCAACCGATTCACAAAAATTATCGGGATTTTGGCGGCAGAAAAGGAGAAAAAGATGCTGCGGAAAATCGGATGCCGTTTGCCGGTATACATAAATTGCTCGGAAACGGTTCATACTGTGGGGGAAATCATTTAAGAAATTTCCTCCATTCCGGGGACTCTACGGCTTGGAGGAAAAGGAGAGGAGTACTATGAAACAGATCTGGAAAACGGTGGGCGGGAACTATCCCCGTCTGGAGGAATCGATTCATTGCGGCGCAGCGGTCGTAGGGGGCGGGCTCACGGGGGTGATTTTAGCCTATCTGCTGGGAGAGCGAGGGATTGACACGGTTCTGTTCGAGGAGGGCACCATCGCCTCTGGGAAAACGGGACGGAGCACCGCCAAGGTCACCCTGGCGCACGGCTTCCGGTATGCAGAGATGGCGGAGAAAATCTCCCCGGAAGCCGCACGGAAATACGCCGCCGCCAATTTGGCAGGATTCCACTTCTACGAGGAGCATTTATCCGACGTACGACGGCAGGATATGTTCCTCTACGCCCTGTACGGAGAGCGGAGACTGCGGCGGGAATTTCACTGTATGACGGACAACGGCATCCGGGCGGAGTACGTGCCGGGAAAGGAAGTACCCCTTCCGTTTCCCACCGCGGGGGCGATCCTTCTGCCAGATCAGTTTGCCATGGATCCGTCGGCGTTTGTGGCGGAGCTGTGCCGGCGAGGAAATTTCACCGTGTACGAGCACAGTCCGGTGACGGAGGTGACGGGGCGTTCCCTCACCTGCGCGGGACATCGGGTAGAGGCGGAGCACATCGTCGTCTGCACCAATTACCCGAAAGGTGTGCCCGGCTCCATGGCACCCGTAAAGCTGTCCCGAAAATCCTCCTGTGCGGTGCTGATGCGGCAGGAGGGGGGATTTGACTTCCCGCGGGTGATGGCGTTCGGGGCGGACGGAGGTTACGGTTACCGCTTCGGGTGCGGTGCGTGTGCGGAGGATCTGATTGTCAGTGGGGAAACCTCCCGCGGCGCGCCCTCTCCCTATGCGGTACAGCGGATGGTGGAGACGGTGCGGGTGTTCGCCCCTCGTGCGGAGGTGGTGGAAAGCTGGGTGAACAACGACACCTACACCCACGATGGGATTCCCTACGCGGGGCAGCTTTCCTCCGGGGTGTGGATTGGCTGTGGATACGGCGCGTGGGGCATGACCAATTCGGCGGCTGCGGCGATTTTGCTGGCGGACGGCATCTGCGGCAGGGAGACGTGGTACGGGGATGTATTTTCTCCCGGACGGAATTTTCTCAGAGGCGGCTCAGCGGAGTTCACGGAGCATCTGTCCGCGGCGGTGGGAGGCAATATGAAGCGGATGAGTTCCCCGCCCAAACGGAGTGTGAAGGATCTTGTGCCGGGAGAAGCCGCGGTGGTCAGCGTGTCCGGCAAGAGGATGGGCGCGTACCGGGATGAAGAGGGGGAGGTGCATCTGGTCAATCTCCGCTGTCCCCATATGGGATGTGAAATGGAGTGGAACGGGGAAGAGAAGACCTGGGACTGCCCCTGCCACGGCTCCCGCTTCAGTTGTACCGGGGAATGCCTGTCCCACCCGGCGGAAGGCTGCGTGAGGGCGAAATAACGAGGGATGAAGGGGAACTTTTTCGAAAGTTCCCCTCCCGTTTTTCCCGATACTGTTGCAAATCCGAGAAAATTATGCTACAATAATACCATTCCGTGTAGAAAATGAGGTGCTTCTCATGAAAATAGCCATCATCACGGGGGCGTCGGCGGGGTTGGGGAGAGAGTTTCTCCGAGCGCTTCCGAAGGTACACCCCGAAATTGAGGAATATTGGCTCATCGCACGCCGCAAAGACAAGCTGGAAGAAGCGGCGGCGGAAACGGGCGTTCCCTGTCGGATTCTCCCACTGGATCTGACGAAGGACGAATGCTATACCCGCCTGGCAGAGGAAGCGGAGGCGCAGAACCCCGACGTTCGGCTGCTGATCAACAATTCCGGCTGCGGATTTCTTGGAAACGTGGGCGAGGGCGAATGGGAGAAGCAGACACAGATGGTGGATCTCAACCTCAAGGGTCTCACCGCCGTCACCCATATTCTCATCCCCTATATGCAGAAGGGCGCCGGCATCCTCAACGTGTCCTCTATCGCATCCTTCTGTCCCAATGCCCGGATGAGTGTGTACAGCGCCACCAAAGCCTACGTGACCGCCTTTTCCTTCGGGATTGCAGAAGAACTCCGTGGAAAGGGAATCACCGTCACCGCGGTCTGTCCCGGCCCCATGGACACCGAATTTATTCACATCGGCGGCATCAAGGGCAATTCCAAGACGTTCGACATCCTCCCCTATTGCGATCCCGTCAAAGTGGCGAAGGGCGCGCTGAAGGCATCCGCTGCGGGGAGAGTGGTCTATACGCCCCACGGATTCTACAAATTCTACCGGGTTCTGGCGAAGATCGTTCCCACCCGACTGATGATGAAACTCAGCAAAACCTGACATCCGTCAGTATGAATATCACGAAAGGTTAAATAAGGTATCAGACAATGGACAATATGCAGAACCGCGTTCTCGCAACCGTCAACGGCACCCCCATCACGGAGGCGGAGTTGGAAATGGCATTCGCCCGCATGGGGCAGAGAGGCCAGATGTACAACAACCCAAAGGGAAGAGAAATGATGCTGGAACAGCTCATCGCGCAAAAGCTCTTCCTCTTCGATGCACAGAAGAACCTCTACGAACGGGAGCCGGAATTCAAGGAACAGCTCAAGGTGGTAAAGGAAGAAATGCTCACCAACTACGCCATTCAGAAGGCGGTGGAAAAGGTGAAGGTCACCGATGAGGAAATTCGGAAGTTCTACGACGAAAACCCCGCTCAGTTCGCTGCCGGCAAGACCTTCAATGCGTCCCACATTCTCGTGGCAAGCGAGGAGCAGGCGAAGGATCTGCACGCGAAGATCACCGCCGGGGAAATCTCCTTTGAAGATGCTGCCAAGCAGTTCTCCACCTGCCCCTCCGGTAAGGAAGGCGGCTCGCTGGGCGACTTCGGCGAAGGTCAGATG
>JAZSQX010000161.1:0-3279 GCA_045538235.1 Eubacteriales bacterium | reverse complement strand
TGATTCTGTTCGGTGCGGCAGGAGGAAATCAGTGCCCGGTGTCCGTGGAGAATGGCTTTCGGGAAGCCCGTGGTGCCGGAGGAGAAGTAGATCGCCGCATCGTCGTCTTCGTCGTATTCCACGGCGGGAGCAATGGAGGAGCAGAAGGTCACGAGCCGGTCATAGCTGTCGGCAAAGGCGGGAACGTCGCTGCCCACGAAGAAGAGATTCTTCAAAAGCGGAAGCTCCCGATACACAGACTCCACACGGGTCGTAAACTCAGGGCCGAAGACGAGGACGGAGATATCCGCCAGATCGGCGCAGTATTTGATTTCTTCCGCAGAATAGCGGTAGTTCATGGGAACGGCAAGCGCGCCCGTCTTCAGAATACCGAAGTATACGGGGAGCCATTCCAGACAGTTCATGAGAAGAATCGCCACCTTGTCGCCCTTTTTTACGCCCCGGGTCATCAGAAGATTGGCGAAGCGGTTGGCTTTGGTGTCAAATTCCTTCCACGTCATTTCGCGGCGGTATTTTTCGCCGGGCGTGGCTTCGATCAGCGCGTATTCCCGCCAGGTCGCACCAGGGTCAGGCTGATTGGCAGGGTTGATTTCCACCAGCGCCGTCTCTTCGGGATAGAGCTTCGCATTTCGTTCCAGTAAATCGGTAATAACCATAGTAAGGATCCTTTCAGGTTGCCGGAAGGAATAAAAAAAGTCCCCGGCTGAATTCAGCAGAGGACGGAAAAATCCGCGGTACCACCTCAGTTTGTTCTGCCCTCACAGACAGAACCTCAGCAGGCACAAAATGCCCCGGCAGATAACGCCTGCCAGCCGTCGCAGCCTACTCATCCGGAGACTTCGGTGCGCTGCTCCGGGAGTGTATTCACAGACATTGCCGCCATGACTCGCACCAACCGTCATTTCTCTGGGGAAGCGTCCGTCTGCTACTGGTCTCCCATCGTCGCATTTCATCATAATCAACTATAATCATACCATTTTTCGGCGGATTTGTCAAGGGGTATTTTTCGGAAAAGAGAGGGGAAAACCCTTCTTTGCGAAAAGCTTTCCCCGTGAGTATGGATTTAGATGTTACCAGGTAAAGGTGTACGTGCCGCTGACCAGTTCGGTGGTTTCGCCGGTGATGGGATGGCGGAGGGTGGCGGTGGTGCCTGCGGGTACGGTGCATTCGTAAACCACGCGATCCCCTTCGTAATGCCATGCGGAGCGGATGGTGCCAGAGACGGAGTCGTATTCGCATTCGGCATGACCGATCCGCTTGTCGGGAACGGGTGCCAGCAGGAATTTGTCAAAGCCGATGCCGTCGGGCTGGATGCCTGCCATGGTGCCGAAGATCCATTCTACGACACAGCCGTATGCATAGTGGTTGAAGGAGTTCATGCCCACGTCGCCGAAGCCGTCCTGGATGGAGTAGCTGTTCCAGCGTTCCCATACGGTGGTAGCCCCTGCCTTGACGGAGTAGAGCCAGGAGGGCATCTGATCCTGCAGAAGGAGCGTGTACGCCAGATCGTGGAGCCCGAACTGGGAGAGAGTGGGCAGGAGAATGCTGGTGCCGAGGAAGCCGGTCTGGAGGCGGTTGCCGTTGCGTGCTACGTTGTCGGCAAGCTGCTGCTTCACCTTTTCCACGGAGGCTTCATTCGGCAAAAATCCCAGCTTCAGCGCGAAGATTTCCGCGCACTGCCGTTCCAGAATGAGACTGCCGTCCCCTGCCACGTAGGTGTTCCGCAGATACTGCTTCTGCTGTGCCGCCCGGTCGCGGTATTTCTTGGCGTCTTCGTCCTTGCCGATTGCCTCTGCCATTTCCGCCATGAGATCGGCATCCCATGCGGCGTAGCAGGAGCCCAGATAGGTCTGGAGGGGCATATCGTTGGGTTCAAAGGACAGCCAGTCGCCGTAACGGGGGAGGGAGCCTGCTGTGCCCTGTTTTGCCATGAAGTCATCCATGTAACGTTTCATGGAAGGATAGAAATTCTGAATAATGGTGGTGTCGCCGGACATCCGCCATACGTAATAGGGAGTCAGAATCCCCGCATCCGCCCAGCCGAGAGCGCCGCCGTCATTCCCGTAGGGACCAAGGGGTGCTACACTGGTGTAGGCGCCGTCGGGAAGCTGGGTATCCGCCAGATCCTGGGTCCATTTTTCGTGGAAGGACTGAGCGGCGGTGGAATAATACTGGGCGGTGGTGGTGAACACCTGGGTGTCGGCCGTCCAGCCCAGACGTTCGTCACGCTGAGGACAGTCGGTGGGAACGCTGAGATAGTTGGAATACATCCCCCATCTGCCGTTGGAGATCAGCTTATTGATCCATTCGTCGCCGCAGGAAACCATGCCGCTGTCGTAGCCGATGTTCGTGATGACTTCGCTGGTGATGGCAGAGAAACGGACATCCCCGTCGGTGGTAATGGAGAGATAGCGGTAGCCGTAGAAGGTGTGGAGGGGACGGTAGGATTCCGCGGTGTCGTCCTGACCGATGGTGTAATGGGTCGTGGTGCGGGCGGAGCGCATATTTTCCACGTACACGCTTCCTTCGGGACCGTCGCATCCCCGAGACCGCTTGCCGTTTCCATCGTTGAGCATTTCGCCGTGGCGGATGGTGACGGTGGTGCCGGATTTTCCGGATACGGTGAAACATTCCCGCCCGGCGGCGTTCTGACCGAAGTCGATGACGGCGGTTTCCCCGGCTTTCAGGGTGAAGTCCGCGGAGGAGTATTCGGTGACGTGATCAATGACGCCGGCTTCCCCTTCCTTCGCACCCGTCGCGCCGCAGTAGGTGTAGATTTTTACAGGGGCGAGAGTCAAATCTTCCCGACAGCCGATGGGTTCGCCCTTGTGCGCCGTGAGAACGCCCGGGAAATCGGTGGATTCTTCTGCCTGGATCCATGCGCTGTCGTCAAAGCCCGCTTCGGTGAATGCCATGGAGTACCGGGCATCGTAGTCTTCGCCCTCGTAAACGGAAGCGAGACGGACGGGATGGTCGTTCGATACCTTCCAGCTTTCGTCGGTCACGATGATGTCCTTGGTGCCGTCGGTGTAGGTGATCAGGAGAACCGCTCGGAAGGCGGAGTAGTTGCCCTTGAAGCGCACGATCTGGTCGGACCACCAGCCCCGTCCCACGATGGCGGAGAGGCAGTTGACGCCGGACTGGAGCATATGGGTCACATCGTAGGAATGATACAGCTTGCGCTTCAGCACTTCCGTGAAACCGGGAGTCAGCTCATATACGAGAGTTTCGCCAGTCTCACTTTGGTTGTACAGGCGCTCGCCGTTGATGCGTGCCACA
>JAZSQX010000224.1:0-4129 GCA_045538235.1 Eubacteriales bacterium | reverse complement strand
CCAGAGAGGGAGAAAGAGGGGTCAAACCCACGCCAAGTCCCGCCAGGATCCGGTGTCCGTCCCCCGTGGAGCCCGTCCCGGGATAGGATACGCCCCCGGTGGCAAGAATCACGGCATCACCGCCGTAGGTTTTCTGTCTTGCGTGTACCGCAAAATCCCCCTCGGGAAGCCGTTCGATTTCGGTGACCCGGGCATCGTACACCACCGTCACCCCCGCATCCCGCATAGCACGCACCATGGCAGCCTGCACGTCCGCCGCCTTGTCCGACTGGGGGAACACACGCCGTCCCCGCTCCGTCTTCAGGGGCACGCCCCATTCTTCGAATTTCGCCATCACGTCCGCGGGAGAAAAGCGGTTTAACACCCCGTAGAGGAATTTCGGATTCCGGCGTACGGCATCCATCACCTCTCTGGGGGAGCAGTCGTTGGTGAGATTGCACCGCCCCTTCCCCGTAATCCGGAGCTTTTTTCCGGCGAAGGGATTGCGCTCCAGCACCGTGACAGCCGCGCCGTTCTGTGCCGCCGTCACAGCCGCCATCATCCCCGCAGGCCCCGCGCCCACCACGACGACCCGTCTCGTTCCGTCAGAGAGCATCGGCATCCCCCGTTCCCGCATAGGCGTTGTAGTCCTGCCACACCTGCTCCAGTCTGCCGAGGGTTTCGGAGACTTCGCTGTGCTTCTTTTTGCCGATATACGCAATGATCGCGTTGATGATGCTCATGGGTGCCACCAGGGAATCCACGAAGGAAGCCATTTCGCTCTTGGCAATGAGGGACACGGTGGCATGGGGCACGATGGGGGAGGAGAGATTGTCCGTAATGGCGATAACCCCCGCTCCCGTTTTTGCCGCGTACTCCGTGGCATTCACGATGCCGCTGGTGTACCGTGGGAAACTGAACGCCACCAGCACGTCGTCCTCGTGGAGCTTCATGAGATGCTCAAAAATCTCGCTGCTGCTGGCGGGGCGGATCAGATGGACGTTGTCGAACAGAAGCCCGAAGTAGTAGTCCATGAATTCCGCCAGAACCACGGAGGAGCGCATCCCGAGAATGTAGATATTCTTCGCCTCTAAAATCATGTCCACTGCCCGGGCAAAGGCATCCCGGTCAATGGTTTCGAGGGTGGATTTGATTTTCTCCGCGTCGGCGAGGAGAATGTGGTCGAGCACCTCGTCCTCCTCCATGCGGTGATTGGCGGCATTGACCCGCTGAACGGTGGTGAGGCTGACCCGCACCGTATCCCGGAGTCTCTGCTGCAGTTCGGGGTATCCCTCGCATCCCATTTCGATGGCAAATCGCACCACGGTGGATTCGGAAACCCCCACCTCTGCGCCGAGAGCGGAAGCGGTCATTTCCGCCGCCTTATCGTAGTCCCGGAGAATAAAGTCGGCAATCCGCCGCTGTCCCTTGGATAAAGACCCATACGCTTCCCGGATCTTTACCACAATATCTGCATTCCGTTTGTCCATGTGTACCTCGCGAAACAGTTTTATCACTCCATTATACCACGCCGGGCCGGAAAAATCAACGGGGATTTTCGGGGATTCTCCTCTACGGGGAGAGATCAAAATTCCCTTGTGTAAGGGGAACGTCCCCTCCACCAGGCTGCCGGGCAAAATTGTTCACCAATTTGTTGCATTCCATGCGAGAAAGCGTCACATTGCCGGGTGTATAATAAAGTAAGATGGGGGAAATCTCCCCGCGGGCACCTCTGCCCAAAATTACTTCACTCACCGGAGGGAATTTTATGAATCCGAATCAAACCGTTATTCTCATCCCTGCCTATAAACCCGACGCCGCCCTGCCCCCTCTCTGCGAAACCCTCACTTCCATGGGGTACGCCGTTGTCTGCGTGGACGACGGAAGCGGAGCCGACTTCAACGAAATCTTCGAAAACGCCGCACAGCACGCCACCGTCCTGCGGTATGAGCAGAATCGGGGCAAGGGGGGAGCCCTCAAATACGGCTTCCACCATATTCTCACCCATCCCGCCTTCTCCGATAGGGGAGGAATTGTCACCGCCGACGCTGACGGTCAGCATAAGCCCGAGGATATCCGCCGGGTCTCCGATGCCTTGGAGGAAAACGGGGGTGCCGTCCTCGGTGTCCGCCGTTTCACGGGAAAGGTTCCCTTCCGTTCCCGCTTCGGCAATGCCCTCACCCGCTGGGTCTTCGCCCTCTCTTCCGGACTGCGCATCTCCGACACCCAGACCGGGCTCCGCGGTTTTCCCCTTCCCCTCGCTGCCGATCTGGCGGAAGAAGACGGCGACCGCTATGAATACGAAATGAACGTCCTCTTCCGTCTGGCGGAGGATCACACCCCCGTCACGGAAATTCCCATTGCCACCGTGTACGAAAACAACAACAAGGGCTCCCATTTCAATCCCGTCCGGGACTCCGCGCGGATTTACAAGGCGATTTTCGCCCGCCGTCAGAACCGGAGAAAGAGGTAACAAATGGCGCGATATACCTATATCCGTCCGAAAAAGCCCCTTCCCGTCCTCGCCGTGATTCTCCTTGATACCCTCCTGTTCCTTGGCGCGGTGGCAGTGTTCTGCTACTTCCATCACATCCGCGATCTGTGGGGAATCGGCAAGAGCGAGAGCAGCACGGGAATGCAGAGGATCCCCCTCGAATCCACCCCTCCCGCCGAAACCGATGCCCCGTCTGCCGGAGAGAATGCGCCCACCTTCGATTTCGGCGACTTCGGCACCTCCTTCCCTACCGTGTTCCTATGGAAAGGGGAGCCCGTTCTCTTAGAAGGTGACACGGGCATCCGCACCTATCTGGAAACGGCGAATCTCCCCACCCTCGCAGGCATTCAGCGGGATTCCTCCCGGTATCTCGGGCTGTATCACAGCGACAGCATCTTTCTCACCGCCGAGGAAGTGGGTGTACACCTGGGAAGCCACCACGTCACCTACTACCTCTACGACGTCTACGTGAAGAATATCGAGAACTTCTTCACCGTCGCCGTGGACGAAAAAGTGAAAATGAACGCCATCCAACCCTTTTCCTACCGGATCACGGGAACGGACGGCAGACCCTATCTTACATACCCCGCCGTGCTGGCAATGGGGGGCGATTTCTGGGGCAACGCCAACATGACTCTCTTCGCACTCCGGAACGGCGAAATCCTCCGGGACAGCCGCACCATCGCCACCGACATCTGCGTCCTCTACCAAAACGGCGTCATGGAGGTCATCTCCGCCCAAAACTTCGACTACAGCAGCATCATGGACAAGGAGCCCTGGCAGATCTGGGAATTCGGCCCCGCCCTTATGGACAACAGCGGCAACGTAGCGGACACCGCCCACGCGGCTTACTTCAATGAAGGCTTTACGGAGTCCCGACAGCCCCGCGCCTCCCTCGGCTACTTTGAACCGGGGCATTACTGCTTCATCCTCGCAGACGGGCGCAGCGTCCAGTCCGACGGCATCCGTCTGTCCCAGCTTGCGGAGATCTACCGTCAACTGGGGTGCCTGACCTCCTACAACCTGGACGGCGGCGACAGTGCTCAGTCCGTGTTCAACGGCAAGGAACACCGCATTGACGAGGAGCGCGCCGGCAACGGTCAGGGACAGCGGGAACTGTTCGACATCATCGGAATCGGGGAGGTCGTACCGGAATGAAACGCATCTTCGACAAAATCCTCGCCCTCATTCCCCACGCCGTCGTGGTTCTGTGCCTGATGATCGTCACCTTCCTCGTTACCGACTACTACAACCGACCCATGGCGTTTATCAACAACGACATCACCAAGGGCATCCTCTTCGCGCTCGCCATTCTGGCAATGGGCGAATCCATCGTCCTCATCCGTCTCCTCCGAAAGAAAAAATGGGCGGACTACCGCGCCATCTTCGGGGAAGATGCGGGCAAAAAGAAACCGAACTCCCATTCCTCCGACCAAAAATAACCCCACTCCATCCCTTCCCACCCAAAGGAATCCGACCCATGAAAACATTCCCCCTCGCCCTCATCCTCTGCGGCATCGCCGGCGTAAACGATTTCAAGGACAAGGCGTGAGGGAGGGTTTTGTCATTCGCTGACGGGGAGGGATCTTGGATTTCCCGGATCGGGGAGACGGATCTCGCTGCCGCGAGGGGCGATAAGGGTCTTTTGGCAGACCC
>JAZSQX010000164.1:0-12021 GCA_045538235.1 Eubacteriales bacterium | reverse complement strand
AGGCAATGCCGTTTGGTTAGATCCCAACAAGACCTCTCCCTTCAACTTCTATCAGTACTGGAGAAACGTGGCGGATGCGGACGTTCTGAAGTGCATCCGGATGCTCACGTTCCTGCCTCTGGAGCAGATCGACGAAATGGATAAGTGGGAAGGCAGCCAGCTCAATACCGCAAAGGAAATTCTCGCATTCGAACTGACCAAACTGGTTCACGGCGAAGAAGAAGCCATGAAGGCACAGGAAGCCGCAAAGGCACTGTTCCAGAACGGCGGTGCGGCTGCTGCCGATATGCCCACTACGACTCTCACGGCAGAGGACTTCACCGACGGTCAGATCGGCGTGATCGAGATGCTTCTGAAGGCCAATCTCTGCGCTTCCAAGAGCGAAGCCAGACGTCTCATCACTCAGGGCGGTGTGTTTGTAGGCGACAAGAAGGTGGAAGCCGTGGAAGAAACGGTATCGGAGGACGCTTTCGGAGAAGACGGCATCATCGTGAAGAAGGGCAAGAAGACTTACCACAAATTCACAAAATCATGAAACACTATGAATATCTGCTCTTTGATGCGGACAATACCCTTTTGGATTTCACCAAAGCGGAGGCGCTGGCATTCAAAGAGACTTGCAGGGTCGCGGGGATTCCTCATACGGAATCCCTGTACTGCACCTATTCGGAAATCAACGATGGTCTGTGGAAGCGGCTGGAGCGGCATGAAATTGATCTGCCATTTCTGAAACTGGAGCGATTCCGTCTCCTTCTTGTCCATCTCGGGAGGGAAGACTTCGATTTGGCGGCACTTCTCCGAGACACTTATATCGAATCCCTCGGACAGCAGAGTTGTCTGATTTCCGGCGCCGAAGAAGTGTGCCGCACGCTTAGTCAAAACTATCGGCTGTATATCGTGACGAACGGCATTTCCAAAATCCAGCGCTCCCGATTCGCCGGATCCCCCTTGCCGCCCTATTTCCGCGGTGTTTTTGTGTCGGAGGAAATGGGCGTTCAGAAGCCGGATCCCGCCTATTTTGACCGGGTAATCCGGGAAATCGGGGATCCCGACCGGAGCAAGTATCTGGTGATCGGGGATTCTCTCACCTCGGACTGCGACGGTGCCATTGCCTCGGGATTGGATATCTGCCGGTACAATCCGAAGGGACTCCCGGACAACAGAAGAAAACTCACATATACTGTTAAGACGTTGGAAGATTTGCTTCCCATCCTGCAAACGGAGGATTGACCGTGAACGAATCCATCAAACGAATGACCGAGTATCTTGCCGCGTGGCAAAGGGAGAGCGGGGAAGCCATCTCCTGGCAGACGGACGTTTCCATGAGCCTGCGCACGTCCTTCCGGATCGGCGGAATTGCGGATTTGTTTGTCTCGCCGACCACGGTGGAAGGTTTGAAACAAGCCGTCTCGGCGGCGCGTCAGTTCGGTGTCAAGCATCTGATTCTTGGAAACGGAAGCAATTTGCTCATCGATGACGCAGGATACCGGGGCGTGGTGATTGCCACCGGTAGCCTCAATCGCATCACCGTCAGCGGCAATGAAATTGAAGCAGAATCGGGGGCATCCCTAATGGCGGTTTGTGTGGCAGCCAGAGAGGCATCCCTCACCGGACTCGAATTTGCCTATGGGATTCCCGGTTCCGTGGGCGGTGCTTTGACCATGAATGCGGGTGCATACGGCGGGGAGATCTGCCAGGTTCTCGCAGAGAGCACTGCCATGAATCCGGAAGACGGCTCCCTTGTGACCTATCTGGGTGAGCAGCACGCATTCGGCTACCGGGACAGCGTGTATCGGCACAACGGTCAGATCATTCTCTCCGGAAAATTCCGCCTTACTGAGGGGAATAGCGAGGAAATCGCCGACAAAATGAGAGACATTCTGAGCCGTCGAAAAGAAAAACAGCCCCTTGAATATCCCAGTGCGGGAAGCGTATTCAAGCGTTACCCGGGGCGCTATACGGGGCAGATGGTGGAAGAGTGTGGGCTGAAGGGTTTTGCGATTGGCGGCGCACAGGTGTCGGAAAAACACGCGGGATTTATCATCAATCGTGGCGGTGCCACCTGTGAGGATGTCCTGCGACTGATCGATCATATCAAAAACGAAGTCCTCGAGCACCACGGTGTCTGCCTGGAGTGCGAGGTCATTCATGTGAAAGCGTAATGGAATCTTTTTCTAAGAAACTCAAAGATCAACTGAGGGAAGAGGAAAGCAAAAAAAAGTGCTGCAAATTTACGGCAAATGCCGTGGATGGCGCGGATCTCGACGGTGAGTGCGGGGATGTTCTGCGGGACATTTTTGGCAAATGCCGCTGTGAGGGGTGCCGGAGTACCATGGTGCGGCAGATCTTTCTCTCCCGTGGCTCCGTGACCGATCCGGGGAAGAATTACCATTTGGATTTCACCTTTCCCGTAGAAGAAACGGCAGCCGCCATGCAGGAGATTCTCGGTGAGTGCGGATTTGTGTTCGGTGCCACTGTGCGCCGGGGAAAATACGTCCTCTACATGAAGGACAGCACCGCTATCGAGGATTTTCTCGTGTTTATTGGTGCTCAAGGGGCGGCATTCGACGTGATGAACAGCAAAATCGTCCGGGAATTCCGCAATTCCGTGAATCGGCAGGTCAACTGCGACACGGCAAACATCGAAAAGCAACTGAAAGCGGCAGGAAAATATATCGCGGCGATCGAAGCTCTGACTGCCTCTGGGAAGATAGATACCCTTTCGGCGGAACTGAAGGAAGCGGCAAGACTCCGCATGGAGCACGACCAGATGCCACTGGCTGAATTGTCCGCTCTTGCCAATCCCCCCGTGTCCAAATCGGGGATGAAGCATCGGCTGGAAAGACTTTTGGCAATTGCCAATGATGAAACCTGAAGATCGGAGGGAACCCCATGGGGAATTTTGTGCACTTGCATCTTCATAGCGAATACAGTCTCCTGGATGGGGCTTGCCGAATTTCGGATATCCCGAAGGCAGCCAGGCAGGCGGGACACAACGCGGTTGCCATTACGGATCACGGCGTCATGTACGGCGTGGTGGAGTTTTATAAAGCCTGCAAAGCGGAAGGGGTCAAGCCCATCATCGGATGCGAGGTCTACGTGGCGCGACGCAGTATGTACGACCGGGAGAAGGAATACGACATGGGAAGCGCCCATCTCGTGCTGCTTGTGAAGAACGAAACCGGTTGGAAGAATCTGATCTATCTGGTGTCGAAGGCATTTACCGACGGCTTCTATTCCAAGCCGAGAATTGATACCGAGCTTCTGGAAGCCCACACGGAGGGCTTGATCTGTCTCTCTGCGTGCCTTGCCGGCGCCATCCCCCGATATATCGTCATGGGGGAATACGACAAAGCGGAAGAATATGCCCGCCGTCTGGATCGCGCCTTTGGACGGGGCAATTTCTATCTCGAAATCCAGGATCACGGACTCAGAGACGATGAAGTGGTATGCCGCGGTATCAAGAGCATTTCGGAAAAGACGGGAATCCCCATGGTGGCGACCAACGACGTCCACTATCTGCGGAAAGCCGATTCCGAAACTCAGGCGATTCTGATGTGCATCCAAACCAACAACGTCATCACTGACGGCAAGCCCATCGGGTTTGAAACCGACGAGTTTTACTATAAAAACACCGTAGAAATGGAGCGGCTGTTTGCGGATTACGGGGATGCCTGCGAAAACACCCAAAAAATTGCCGATCTCTGCTCCTTTGATTTTGAATTTGGGAAAACGAAACTCCCCCGATACCAACCTGAAAACGGGATGGCACCGGAGGACTACTTGAAATATCTGGCTTACGAGGGGCTGGATCGCCGGGTCAACGCTGGACATATCCACTTTGATGACAAGCACCCGCGTGCCCTGTACGAAGAACGAATCGAATACGAGCTGTCCGTTATCGGAAAAATGGGGTACAGCGAGTATTATCTCATCGTGTGGGATTTTGTGAACCATGCGAAATCCGACGGGATTCCCGTGGGACCGGGACGAGGCTCCGGGGCGGGAAGTATTGTTGCATTTCTGATCGGGATTACGGACATCGACTCCATTCGGTTCGATCTCCTGTTCGAGCGATTTCTCAACCCCGAACGTGTCAGTATGCCCGACTTTGATATCGACTTCTGCTACGACCGGCGGGACGAAGCCATTGCCTACGTGCGGGACAAGTATGGGGAAGATCACACCGCCCAGATCGTTACCTTCGGAACCCTGGCAGCCCGTGCGGCGGTTCGTGACGTAGGGCGCGCTCTGGGAATGCCCTATGGGGACGTAGATGCAGTAGCAAAGCGGATTCCTCAGGAACTGGGCATGACCCTTGAAAAAGCCATGAAATCGGCGGAACTGCGCGCCCTGTACCATGACGACGCGAATGTTCAAAAACTGATCGATACAGCCATGGCGCTGGAGGGAATGCCCCGACACGCTTCCACCCATGCGGCAGGCGTGGTGATCACAGAATTGCCCCTCACCGAATACGTGCCGGTGGCATCCAACGGCGGCGTGATCGTCACCCAGTTTGATATGGATACCATCGCGGAGCTGGGGCTTCTGAAGTTCGACTTTCTGGCGCTCCGGTATCTCACCATCATCCACAATGCGGAGGTGCAGATTCGGGAGTCGGATCCCGCCTTCGACCTCACCGCAGTGGATATCGCCGATCCCGCTACCTACGAAACCATCTGCAACGGGAAGTGCGACGGCGTGTTCCAGTTGGAATCGGCGGGAATGCGGCAGATGCTGGCACAATTGAAGCCCCATTGTCTCGACGATATCATTGCCGCCATTGCGCTGTATCGTCCGGGACCCATGGATTCCATTCCCAAGTATATCGAGGCCCGGCACGATCCCTCGAAAATCCGCTACGCTTCGCCAAAGCTGGCACCGATTCTGGACGTTACCTACGGCTGCATCGTGTACCAGGAGCAGGTGATGCAGATTTTCCGCGAAATTGCGGGCTATTCCTTCGGACACGCGGACGTAGTGCGTCGTGCCATCTCCAAGAAAAAGCAAAGTGTGCTGGACGGGGAACGGCAGGCATTCATCGAAGGTGCTGTTGCTCAAGGAATCGCAGAAGCCGATGCGGTGGCGTTGTTTGAAGACATCGTCAGCTTTGCCAACTACGCCTTCAACAAGAGTCACGCCGCGGCGTATGCAGTGTTGTCTTTCCGGACGGCGTACCTGAAAACACACTATTCCAGAGAATATGCCGCCGCACTTCTCACCTCCGTTATGTCCACAACGGACAAGCTGACGGAATACATCGCGGACTGCACCAAGCAAAAAATTCCCGTTTTGCCTCCCCACATCAACAAAAGCCGCGGATCTTTCCGGGTCGAAGGGAATGCTATCCGGTTCGGGCTTTCCGCGCTGAAGAATATCAGCGGCGTTTTTGTGGATCAAATTGTGGCGGAAAGGGAACGAAACGGGGAATTTGCGGATTTCGACGATTTTATCAGCCGCACTGCTCCTCTTGATATGAACAAGCGGCAACTGGAAACGCTGATTAAAGCTGGGGCGCTGGATTCTTTTGGGGTGCCGCGGAGTCAACTGCTGGCCGTGTATGAAAAAGCGCTGACCGAGAGTGTCCATTCCGGCTCTTCTGTGGCGGACGGGCAGATCGGGCTCTTCGATGATGCGGCGGCTGTTCCGTTGCCGGAAACGCGAAAAACGGAATTCCCCCCCATCCGGGAACTGTCTGCCAGAGAGAAACTGGCGATGGAGAAGGATGCCTGCGGGCTCTACCTTTCCGGGCATATTCTCGACGATTACGGAGTGCACCTGAACAGCATCCGCCCCACGCCCATCGGACAGATTCGTGCCGCTTTTGCCTCGGATGAAGAGGGAGAAGGGGCATCCCTGCAGCCGGGCGAGACCGCGGGAGAATTTCGGGATCAGACGCCCGTGACCATCGCGGGAATCGTCGCAAAACGGGTCAACAAGAACACCAAAAACGGCGACCAGATGGCGTTTATCACGCTGGAGGACCGCACCTCCTCCCTGGAAATGCTCATCTTCCCGAAGGTGCTTCAGAAATACGCCTACCTTCTCACAACGGACTCCGTCATTGCCGTGCGCGGGAATCTGAGTGTGCGGGAGGACGAAGATGTGAAACTGCTGGCGGATCGGATTGTCTTTCTGGTGTCCGATGCGGAAGGGGATGGGGCAGAACGGCAGTCTCTGGAGCCTCGTCCGACGGATTCTGGCAGAACGCGGAAATTGACTGCCGGAGACGATCAGACGAACAAGGCACCTCGCCAGCCAAGTTCCCCGGGAGTCATCCGGAAACTCTATCTCCGGGTTCCCTTTGAGGAATCGGAAGCCTGCCGCCGCGCCACCGCTCTCTGCGAGATTTTCACCGGGCAGGTGCCGTGCTTCTTCTATATGGAGGACACCAAAACCTATCGGGATCCCATTCTGATTTCGCCCACACCCCTGGTGCTGGATGAACTGAGGGAGATTCTCGGCGGGGAAAACGTGGTTCCCAAGTGAAATATTTCCGGGAAAAGCCAGTCTTTTCTGAAAATATCCATTTGCGTTAATACGGAATTCAAAAAATGGGAGTATACTATACTCAATAACGCTGAAACGAAAGGCAAATTTCTATGAAGGAAAAAGACAGCGTAAAGGTAAACTGGGGTCTCGAAACCCTAAGAGTCCTTGGAATCGTCACAAAAGTGGGAATCAGGATCCTTTCCTACGTGATGAACATTCTCATGACCGTCCTTTTAATCGGACTGATTACGGGAATCATCGTGGGAACCGTGTTTGCGATTTATATCAATAACTATCTGGATCTGGAGATCGATCCCAATATCACTGTGGTTGCCAACCGCGACTCCGCCACCCGACTGTACTATGTGGATTTCGAAACCGAAGAGGATCGGATCAACCGCATCGGGACGGAAGTGGAGATTGAAGATCAGCGGCTGACAGGGGATGCCAACACCATCGCCGTAAAATACAGTCAGCTCCCGAAGAATCTGGTCAATGCGTTCGTCGCTATCGAAGACCAGCAGTTTAATAACCACAACGGGGTCAACTGGTATACCACGGTCAATGCATTCATCAATTTCGTGCTTCCCACAGGAAAAAGCGCAGGGGGCTCCACCATTACCCAACAGCTTATAAAAAACATCACCGGGGAAGACGAAGTCACCATCCAGCGGAAGGTGGAAGAGATTTTCCGTGCCATCAACTTTGAAAAACAGTACAGCAAGGAGCAGATCCTTGAAATGTACATGAACATCATCAATCTCGGAAACGGACAACGGGGGGTACAGGCAGCGGCGCAGTATTATTTCGGCAAGGACGTTTCCCAACTCACCCTGGTGGAGTGTGCTGCATTCGCTGCTATTGTAAAGAACCCCTCCCAGTATGAGCCGATCCGGCACAACGATGACAGAATCGTGATCACCAAAGCCGGGGAAGAGAAAACCATTTACGGCAATGCGTCCCGTCGGTGGATTGTGCTGGAAACCATGAAGAACGAGGGCATGATTACGGAAGCCGAATGCCGTGCTGCTCAGGAAGCGGAACTTAACCTCGTATCCCACAACGATGACGAGGAAAACGACGCTGTAGAAGAAGGCATGACCATATTCAGTTGGTACACCGAGGCAGTTATCACCGAATTCCAGAAGATGCTTATGGAAAAGTACGGGGTGGACAAGTCTCTTGCCAGCAAGATGATTTACAACAACGGCTATAAGATCGTCACCGCCATGGATCCGGAAATTCAGGCGATTGTGGAAGAGGTATACCGGAACGACAGCGACTATTTCCCCTCCACGGGCAAGGGACTTCAGCCTCAGTCCGCCATGGTCATCTGCCATCCTGCAACAGGGGATGTGGTAGCATTGGTCGGCGGACGCGGCGAAAAGATCATCAACCGCGGAACCGAACGGGCTGCCACCACGGTAAGACCGCCGGGATCCTCCATCAAGCCGCTGTCCGTGTATGCGCCGGCGCTGGATGCGGGACTGATCACCTATGGTTCGGTTGTGGATGATACCCCGATCCTATTCAATGAGCGGACGCTGGAGCAAGCAACAGCGAGTACGGAAGCGGTAATTTCCTATACACCCTATCCCTCGAACCTTCCCGTTGTCTATAAGGGGCTGACTACCATTCACAGTGCTGTGACGCGCTCCGTGAACACCGTTGCCATGAAGGTGCTTCAAATGCTCACGGTAGACAAGTCTTTCTCGTTTATGAAGGACAAGCTTCACTTTGACAGTCTGATCGACTCCGTCACCACTTCTACCGGTCAGATTCACACCGACCGCGGTCTGGCGTCTCTGTCTCTCGGACAGCCCACTTACGGGGTGACGCTCCTTGAAATGACGGCGGCATACTGTATATTTGCCAACGAAGGGATGTACAACGAGCCGAATCTGATTCTCTATGTGAAAGATGCGGACGGCAATCTGATTTTCGACTTCCGGGATGATCCCGAGGTCGTCATCAGTGTGGAATCTGCCTCGATTATGACGAAGATGATGGAAAAGGTTATGAATGAAGGAACCGGTATGGGATGTACCCTCCGCCACACCATCGACGTGGCAGGCAAAACCGGTACCACCAGCTCTGACTTTGACCGTTATTTTGTGGGATATACCCCCTACTATGTAGCAGGGGTTTGGACGGGATACGATATGCCTCAGTCTCTGAACTCCTTCGGAGAAAATCCCTCCCTGCAGGTTTGGGATATCGTTATGACGAAGGTTCATCAAAAATATATCGACGATGCAAACAACGGGGTAGCTCTCAAATCCTTTGAAACGCCCCCCGGTGTGATCCAGGCAACCTACTGCCGGGATTCCGGTAAACTCATGACGGATGCCTGTCTCCTTGACCCGAGAGGGAATCGCGCAGAAGTGGGGTACTTCACCAGAGAAACGGTTCCCACCGACCATTGTGAGACTCACGTGAAGGTGCGGCGGGATAACAGCACCGGTCTGATTGCCTGTCCTGATTGCAACCCCGCCGACTGCTCTTACGTTGGGCTGGTGCGCGTGGAGACCCGCAGCTTCCCCATACAGCTTTACGTGGAGGATGCTCAGTACGTCTACCGCGAGATGCCAGAAACGGTAAAGCCGGCAGGATGGTGGGGGGATCCCTTCTTCATCAATATGCTTGGCGAAAAGGAATACTGCGGCACTTCCTATGCAGAAACGCCGTATAATGCTTATTGCTACAAGCATTGCGACTACCGCCCCTGGGGAGGGAACCCGCCGGCAGAGGACAGCGGTTATTACAGCGGTGACAAACCCAGCTACGATATTCCCGAGTCGGAGACGGACGAGACGGATTCATCCGACGAAACGGTCGATCGGGATGATGGCAATGCAGATGACTCCTACGATCCGGGGGGTACAGAAACCTTCGGCTTCGACGAATACGAGGACAACGAAGATTACGGTTGGTTCTTCGGCTTCCATTGATTTTGGTATAATGAAAAGAATCACCTCATACGTTAGGTATGGGGTGATTTTTTGTGAAACGGCTTAAGCGGGAATTCGCTTACATAGGCTGTCATCTTCCCATGATTGGCGTGTGGGTGTTTCTGTGCTGTATCGGAGGCATTTTACTGTGGGTTAATGGGGACAATCACTGGTACGCAGCCATGACGCTCAGCCATCCGGGGAGAATGCTTCCCATCAGCACAGTGTTTATCCTGTGGCTTTTTGTGTACGGGCTTACAGGAGCGTTTCTCGGGCTGATTTTGCTCACGGGAGGGGAGAGGTGTGTTGGGGAGGGAAGGGTGCTCTGCGCCTTCTCCTGTGCCACCACAGGATACTTGCTCATGCTGGTGTGGTATGCTTTGTTTTTCTGCACGCGACTTACCTGGTTTGCCTCTGTGATTCTGCTGTTCTCCTGCGCGTTTGTTCTGAGTTCACTTTTTCTGCTTCGAGGGGGGATGCGAGTACCAGTAGCAACTGCCATACTGATTCTGGCAGTAGAATGCGCCTTTGTTTTTTACAGTTTTTCCATTAATTTGTTAATTTATTAAAAATGCATGGAAAAGTATTGACAATTCGGGTGGTTTTGTGTATAATTGATTCGATCTTAAATGATAATTGGAGGTTACAATGAAAAAGATCAAAATCGTGGCACTGATGATGGTTGCCATTATGCTCACCCTCAGCATGGTTGCTTGCGGATCCAGCGGTTCCAAGGTTAACTGCAAAATTTCCATCGTGATCAACGGTGAAACCGTGCTGAACCAGTATGCAGCAGCAGTTGACGGTTCTGCAGAAGATATGCCCACCGTTCTGGAAGCTGCTACGTACGCTTTTGACAAGTGCGACATCGTTTACACGGTAGACGATGCTGGTCAGAGCCTTGAGAGCATCACGGTAGATACGGTTGAATACAAGAATGGTCTCGCAGAAGACGGTTCCATCAACAAGTGGCTCTACACGGCAAATGGTGTAGAACCCACTTCCGGTAAGGCTGGTACCAACTTTATCGAAGAAGGCATGGACATCGTATTCACCTTCACTAACATTTCCGCTGAAGGCTAAGAAAAAGAATACGGGGATGCGGATTGGTTCCGTATCCCCCATTTTTTTTGGCTCTATAATAAAAGTTGGGGTCAGATAAGAAGCCCAGCAAAAAAAGGTTGAGCATATCTGAAAAATCTGATAAAATGAAGTTACCACACTGCCACTTATCAGAGGAACAGATATGCTCAATACATATTATACAGAAAAGATCACCGGATTACAAGATATCGAAATCAAAAAAATCGAAGAAACAGCAGAAAAAATAGAAATATATATGGAGCTGAACCGCAGAACACATACCTGTCCCAACTGTGGAAATGAAACGAATCGGGTCCACGACTACAGAAACCAGAGCATCCGAGACGTGAAGTGTTTCGGAAGAGAGGTAACCCTGCATCTTCGCAAACGGCGGTATGTGTGCAGCTGTGGGAAGCGATTCCATGAAGAAAATCCCTGGTTGGCCCGATATCAGCGTGAGACACAGCGTACTACTGTAGCGATTCTGCAGAAATGCGCTGCAGAATGCTCATATGTTTCCATTGCGCGGGAATTCGGCATATCGCTCCCAACTGTCCTCCGCAGGGCTGATCTCCTCGGATACAGCCGACCGTCACAACTGCCGAAAGTATTGGGGATCGATGAATTCCGAGGGAACTGCGGCGGTGAAAAGTTCCAGTGCATCCTGACCGATATTGAGAACCGGAAGGTAAAAGATATTCTTCCTACACGTTTCCAGAACGATCTGATCGACTATTTTAAGAAATATGACCGCAGCAGCGTAAAATATTTCGTCAGTGACATGTACAAGCCCTATGAAGAAATAGCGAAAACATACTTTCCGCAAGCGGTGTATGTGATTGACAAATACCACTGGATCCGGCAGGCAACATGGGCCTTTGAATCGGTGCGGAAAGAAGTACAGAAACAGTTCTCAAAATCGCATCGGATATACTTCAAGCACTCCCGCAAGCTTCTTCTGAAACGCGCAGAACAGCTGACAGAGGAGCAGAAACAGCAGGTGAATGTGATGCTGTATGCTTCTGCGAAGCTGTCCAATGCCTATTTCATGAAGGAACGGCTCTTTCGGATCCTGGATCGGGCGAAGGAGATGGAATGTGAGAATACAGACAGCATCAAAAAGGCATTCCGGGAATGGGTTTCTGATGCTTTGCATTCTGAGATACAGGCCTTTGTTCGATGCGGTGAAACGTATCTGCGGTGGCTGACTCCGATTCTTAACTCTTTTGACTGTCCTTACACCAATGGCTTTACTGAGGGCTGTAACAACAAAATCAAAGTTATCAAGCGGAACGCTTATGGGGTTCATAAATTCTCCAGATTCCGTAACCGAATTCTCTTTTCCTTCTCATGAAAAAGAGAGAATCGGTTTCCAATTCTCTCTTTTCGTTGTTTTATTGGATTTTCTTTACCCCAACTATTGACATTGAGCCACAAAAAACCGACGAGACTTGATGAACCGTCGGTTTTGTTTGTTTTGGTTTGAATTCTG
>JAZSQX010000111.1:0-4211 GCA_045538235.1 Eubacteriales bacterium | reverse complement strand
GCTTACGACGTTCACTACACGCTCCAGCAGGAAAGATAAGGTGCTTTCATGAAAACACAGATCAGAGTTCCATATTTTGAAATCGGCACCAAGAACTACGTTTGGGGCGACAAGCTTCTGGAATACGCAAAGGCTGCTGACGCTGCTGCAGAAAAGTACGGCATCGACGTCCTCTTCATCTGCCCTGCACTGGAAGTAAGACGTGTTGCGGAAAACACCAAGAATCTCAAGGTGTTCGTTACCTACATGGACACCCTTCGTCCCGGACGCGGCTGTGCGGATATTCTTCCCGAAGGCGTGAAGGATGCCGGTGCGGTTGGTGTCATGATCAACCACTGCGAAAAGCCCATGAGCCTTCCTCAGATGAAGAAGACCATCGATCGTGCCAAAGAGCTGGATATGCTGGTGTTCGCTTGCGCGGATACCCTCGATGAAGCAAAGGCGATTGCGCAGCTTCATCCCGACATCATCAATCCCGAACCTTCCGAAATCATCGGCGGCGGTAAGGGGGCAAGCCCCATGGCATACGTGATGGATTCCATCAAGGCCATCAAGGAAGTGGACCCCAACATTATGGTGGAACAGGCTGCCGGTATCACCTGCGGTCAGGAAGTTTACGATTTCATCATGGCTGGTTCTGAGGCTGCCGGTGCCGCTTCCGGTATCATGAACGCAGCGGATCCCATCGCCATGATCGACGAAATGATCGCGGCTACGCGCAGAGCGGCTGACGATCTCAAAAAACAGGGCTGATTGCCGAAGGAGAACAGTATGGTTTACAGAGAATCTTTCAAAGTGCAGTCCAACGATAAGGTCTGCACCTTCCATAACGTAACGGCGGAAGCAAAGGAAATCCTGAAGCGTTCCGGTATCAAGGAAGGCATCGTTGTGGTATATTCCCACCACACTACCTGCTCCGTTATCACGCAGGAATGCGCGTTCGATATGTCCATGACCGGTCTGGAAACCCTCCAGCAGGATCTGGTGGAAGTATTCGAACAGATGGTTCCCACTCAGCGCAAGGAAGGGATGTATCTCCATCCCGGTCCGAAGGCTCTGAAGTTCGCGGAAGAACACGACGAGGATGCAAGAGGCTGCCACAACACCGACGCACATCTCCGTTCCTCCATCATCGGCCGCAGCCAGACCATCGTTGTCGAAGACGGCAGTATGGACCTGGGCGAATTCGGCTTCATCTACTTCATTGACTTCGACCAGACCAGAGCCCGCACTCGTACCGTTCAGGTAATGGTAATCGGCGAATAATTTCATTGATTCAGAAAGGAATCTTCTTATGAAAGTAGGACTTCTGCCTCTTTACGTAAAAATGTACGATGACTTTATCGGTCATCTCCGCCCCAGACTGGAGGCTTTCTATGAAACCATCGCATCCGAAATCGAAGCTCGCGGTGTGGAAGTGGTTCGTTCCCCCTTCTGCCGTCTTGACGCGGAATTCAAGGAAACCGTTGCGAACTTCGAAGCCGCAGATGTGGATGCGCTCATCACTCTCCATATGGCTTACTCTCCTTCCCTCGAATCCATCGAGGCTCTGAAGGCTACCAAGCTGCCCATCATCGTGCTGGATACCACCGAAACTCTCGAATTCGGCAATATGCAGAGCGGCGGCGAAATCAACTATAACCACGGGATTCACGGCGTTATGGATATGTGCTCCATGCTCAAGAGAAACGGCGTTCCCTACGGCATCGTTGCCGGTCACTACAAGGAATCCAATGTGATCGACCGGATGTGCGGTATGGTGAAGGCTGCTATCTCCGCAAAGGCTCTGAAGAATGCGCACGTAGCACTCCTCGGTCAGCACTTTGCCGGCATGGGCGACTTCCTCCTTCCCGATGAAATGCTGAAGGATGAACTGGGCATCCAGGTGACCAATCTGGATCCCAAGGAAATGAACGGCTTCTACGACAGCGTGACCGATGCCGAAATCGACGCGGAAATCGCGGACAACGCGGCAATCTTCGACTTCGATAACAACATCGACGCAGACGAATACCGCATCACCGTAAAATCCTGCCTCGCAATGCGGAAGTGCATCGAAAAGAAGGGTCTCACCGCCTTCACCGCTACCTTCTCCACCCACGGTCTGAACGTCAGCGGTCTGGCTACCATTCCCTTCATCGAAGCGTGCAAGGGGATGCAGCGCGGTATCGGCTACGCGGGCGAAGGGGACACTCTCACCGCTGCTTTCGTTGGCGCGTTCCTCCAGGGCTTCAAGGACACCAACTTCGTGGAAATCTTCTGCCCCGACTGGAAGAACAACCTCCTGTTCATGAGCCATATGGCGGAAGTGAACCTGGGCATCATCAACTCCAAGCCCTTCGTTTCCCGCTGCGGCAGAAACTACTCCGAAGGTACCATGCCTTACGCTCCTTCCGCAAGAATGAAGGGTGGCAAGGGTGTGTTCCTGAACGTATGCCGCGGTAAGGACGACTTCAAGCTGGTCATCTCCGATTGCGAAATGATGGAATACGCCGAAGATAACTTCGAAGGCAGCGTTCGCGGCTGGATGAAGACCCAGAAGGACATGGGTCTGTTCCTGGCAGATTACAGCAAGTACGGCGCAACCCACCACAGCGTATTCGTTTACGACGCAACCATCGCTGATATTCAGTTCTTCGGCGAACTCATCGGCGTAGAAACCGTTGTGATCTGACCGACGATCCCCTGCGGTATTACTTACAACTGAAGGAGACAGGATTGTGAATTACTTAATCGGTTTAGATATCGGTACTTCTTCCGTAAAAGGCGTGCTGGTTTCGGCTGACGGCAAGGAACTGGTCACGGGAAGAAGCCCCTTTGTATACGATCATCCCGAAGAGGGCTGGTTTGAAATTTCCGCCGAAAAATATCTCGGCGCGTGCTATGACGTCCTCAAGCAGTTGACGGCAGCTCTGCCTGCCGGTGCGAAGGTGTGCGGTCTGTCCGCAGCCTCCGCCAGCGGCAACCTGGTTCTTCTCGACCAGAACAATCAGGCGCTGACTCCCGTGTTCAACTGGCAGGATACCCGTGTTACTTACGAATTCCCCCAGATCTTCGGGGAAGATTTCGATAAGGTGGCGTATTTCGATCGGATCGGCTGGCGTTACAGCGGAAAGGGCTTCCCCATCGGACATCTCTGCTGGGAAAAGATCCATCATCCCGAACACCTGACCCCCGATACCAAGGTGATGATGAGTACGGAATATCTGTACACCATGCTCACCGGTACCGCTGCTATCAGTACCTCTGCCGCAACGCCTTCCTATCTGGTAGACCAGAGAACCGGCGAGTACATTAAGGAAACGCTGGAAGCCCTTGATTTGAAGGAAAGCCAGCTTCCCAGAGTGGCAAAGGTCGGCGAAATCGTCGGAACCGTTACCGCGGAAGCCGCAGCCAAGACGGGCGTTCCCGAAGGCACTCCCGTGATGGTCGGTACCTTTGACCATCCCAGTGCTGCCAGAGCCGTTGGTGTTCTGGAAATCGGTCAGATGCTCCTGTCCTGCGGAACCTCCTGGGTCGGCTTCTGCCCCATCACGGATCGGAAGATCGCCATTGACAACTGCTTTATGGCAGAACCCTTCCTCTCCGAAAAGGGCGGTACCTGGGCGTGCCTCGTTTCCGTGGCGTCCATTTCCAACCGGATCGAAGTGTTTGTTCGCCGTTATATCGCAAACTCCGGCAATATTTACGGGGAATTTGCAAAGCAGGCGGCTCTTTCCGAAAAGGGAAGCGGCGGTCTGGTGATCGATCTGCTCAGCGACGATCAGGATGCGGAAATCTCGAAGTATCCGAAGCACCACATCGCACGTGCGATTATGGAAGCGACGGCTCGCATGGTGAAAGAAAAACTGGATTCCATGGCGGCAAGCGGCGTTTCCACAACCTCTGCCGTGATGGTTGGCGGTCCTTCCGAGAACCCCATGTGGCCCGTTGTGCTCCATGAAATCACGGGTCTTGACGTCACCGTTCAGACCGGTGCTCATGCCGGTGCCATCGGTGCCGCCATCGTAGCCGGTATCGCCGCCGGTCTCTACGAGGACGAAAAGGCAGCGCAGAAGGTTCTTCATGAGTAAGTGAATAGGAATGAGAATGCGGGGGAACTTTTTGATAAAAAGTCTCTCCCCGCCCCCCTTTTCAAAACTCCCAATAACCTTTTGTGTTCCCGAGCAGATGTGCAGTCAGCTTTGTAGGGCGGGGCCTTGGTCCCGCCG
>JAZSQX010000051.1:0-5804 GCA_045538235.1 Eubacteriales bacterium | reverse complement strand
ATCCGGATCACAGCCGGGGAAACGGTGTACGTGATCGGAAAGCACAGCGGCATGATCGAGAGTATTACCGATAACGGCGAGAGCCTGATCACGAAACCCGCAGTCCCCCAGATTTGGCGTGCTCCCACGGATAACGACCGGAACGTGCGGTACGAATGGATGGGAAAGGCCATGGATCGTGCGACGGTGAAGTGTTATTCCTGCGAACTTGCCAAGGTGGACGAGAACGAAGCGGTGGTCAAGGCGAAGATTTCCATGGGTGCCGCCCCCCTTCTGCCCGTTCTGTTCGCTGACGTGACTTACACGGTGAAGGTCGGCATGGGCATCCGTGTGGACTTCGATGTGAAGTGGAACGTCCGCAACGAACGCACGCCGGAGATCTTCTTCCCGCGCTTCGGACTTCGTCTCACCATGCCCGAGGGCGCGGAACAGATGCGGTACTTCGGCTACGGACCCATGGAGAGTTACGTGGATAAGAGACTGGCGGCAAAACTGGACGAATACGCTTCCACGGTGACGGAAAACTACGAGCCCTACGTGTTCCCCCAGGAAAATTCCTCCCATTGGGGATGCCGCTGGGCGGACGTTCACACCGTAGCGGGACACGGATTCCTGTTCACCTCCGATGCGCCTTTCTCCTTCACCGCCTCCCACTATTCCCCCGAACAACTGACCAAGACGGCGCATCACTACGAGCTCAAACGGGAACCCGAAACCACGGTGATCATCGACTGCCGTCAGAGCGGGATCGGCTCCAACTCCTGCGGTCCCAGACTGCGGAAGGAATATCAGTTTCGAGAGGACGCCTTCACCTGCAGCGTGACGATCAAGCCCGTCTTTGCGGCAGAGGTCAATCCTTATCGGGAAATCCGCACGGCGTATTGAGAGGGGGGAAAAAGCGGTGGAACTTTTTCGCGAAAAAGTTTCCCCGCTCTTTCTCTCTCTCAAGCAATGGCTTCGATCAGGAGGCGGTCGATGACCCGGTGTCCTTCGACGGTGGGGTGAATGCCGTCGTGGGACAAGAGATCGGTGTAGTGGTGGGACAAAAGGAAGGGGGAGCGGATGTCGATGAGGGGACAGCCGTACTTCATGGCAATGGATTCCGCAGTGCGGTTGTAGTATTCGTGCCAGCGGTACAGCATACTGGTGTCCCCCAGCCAGGAGAGAATGTTCTCCGCCGACAGATTCCGGCAGATCCACTTCATGTAGCGATCCGCGTCCAGGGGAACCAGATTGCAGAGGCATACCTTCGCGCCGAGGTTTTTGGCGTATTCGATGCACTCACCGTAGAGGGCGGTGAAGCGATCAAAGGGGGTGTTGGGGGTGTACTGCCCGCCCGGATTGTCGGAAACGTCCGACCACTTGAAATCGCAGTCATTGCCGCCGTATTCGAAAATCACGGTGGTGTCGGAGGCGGGGGCGGTGAGACGCTTGCGGATGAGGGAAGTGCCCGTTGAGACGGTGGCTCCCATAATGGAAGCGTTGGTTACCTCGTATCCCGCCTGTTTTAATTCGCTAAGCCGCTCCCCGAACAGCTTGTGCCGTCCGCTTTCTTCGGAAAAATAGACGCCCCGCATAATGGAGTCGCCGAAAATGACAATTCGTTTCATAGCCGATTCCTCTCGTTTTGTTTTTTGCTCTTTGACAGTATTATATCCCGGAGGGGGGATTTATGCAACCCATCAATCGTGGGATCGCCTCTACGGTTCGTTTGGGACGGCTCGGTAGGGGAAATGGGGGTAGTTTCTCCTGTCCGTGGAGTGGAATTTCGGATTCTACCCGGAGTAGGGTTGACAAAGGGGACAGATGTGTGTTAAAATAAGGAAGAAATTAACGATTTCGCTGAAATGAGCGGAAGGAGGGTTATGGTGAGCCGGAAGGAACTGCCGCAGATACTTGCGGGAAATATTACGGAGCTTCGCCGGAAAAACGGGATGACCCAGGCACGTCTGGCGGAGGGACTGGGGTACTCGGATAAAAGCGTGTCCAAATGGGAGCGCGCGGAGGGGATTCCCGATGTGATCTGTCTGAAAAAAATCGCCGATCGGTTCGGTGTGACGGTGGACTATATGCTGAAGGAAGAGCACGACGAGGGGGATTTTCTCCCGGAGGGGGCGCGGAAACCGGAGCGGGAGAGCGTCTATACCACCAATCGGCTGGCGGTGGTGCTGGTGTCCGTCTTGGGCGTGTGGCTCCTTGCCGCGGCGGTGTTCGTGATCGTGAAGCTGTGTGGCTTTACGTTCCCCCTGCCCTTTGTGATCGCTCTGCCGGTGACGGCGCTGCTTCTTGTGATTTTTTACTCCCTGTGGGGAAAGGGCGGGCGGAGCTTTTTTACGGTTTCCTTCCTTGTTTGGACGGTGCTTCTTCTGATCTGCTATCTCTTCCGCCGGTACGATCCCTGGCTTCTCATGATCCTGGGGATTCCGGCAACGCTGATTGTATTTCTCTCCTGCCGGGTGCGGGTGAAGAAGACGGAAACGCCTTCGGACGAGGAATAAGACCAAACGAAAGAGAGGAATCCCATGATCACGATCGCGGGCAACAAACGGACTCTGACGGTGGACGCGGAAAAGACGCGATATGCCGTCACTCTGGCAAACGGGGACACGTGGCACATCGAGGGACGGCCGTACGTCTCCTTCACGGACGGCTCCATCCGGTATCTGGATGAAGCGAAGAATGGGATCTTCACCGAATACCGCACGGGAATCGGACACGGGGTCAAGGCATCCTATGATCTGGGAGACGGCATGATGCTTTACACTCGGGTATCCGTGGACGACGGATTGGACGACGTGTGGTTTACCAGCCGGCTGGAGGGCGATGCCCCCGGTGCGGTACAGTTTGTGTCCTTCCCCTCGCCGGTGACCTTTGACGTGCCGAAAGGGTTCGGCTATACGGTACTGCCCCGGATTCAGCGAACCACTTTCTCCGACGGCACCCGTATCACCGTGGACTTCGACCAAAAGACCTGTCAGGTGGAAAGCACGTAAAAATCCGCCGATACCCCCGAAATTTGTCAAAAAAACCTTGACAGACGGGAAAAAACGTGCTATAATACCACCGAACAAACGCAGGGGTGCTGAAAGGCTGAGACGGTCCGGGTGGATCGAACCCTTTAACCTGATACGGATAATACCGGCGTAGGGAGACTTTGTAAGCGTTCTGTCGAAGGATGGGACGCGCATGATCCAGAAACCTAACTCCGCGGTGCGTTTGCTCTGCGGAGTTTTTTGATGTTCGGGCGTTTGCTCTCATATTTTTTCGAAAGGAGGAGCAATCATGAAAGAAAAAACAATCGGAAGAGGTACCGCGAGTCTCCACGTGCTCACGGAAAGTGCGCTGATGGTAGCAATGGCGACGGTGCTGAGTCTGATCAAGGTGTACGAGGCACCCTTTGGGGGATCGGTGACCCTTCTCTCCATGGCGCCCATCATCATTCTGTCCCTGCGGCACGGGGTGAAGGTTGGCTTGGCGGGAGGATTCGTCCATTCCGTGATCCAACTGGTGCTGGGACTGTCGAACGTGGCGTGGGTTCCGGATCTGGGCGGCAAGATGCTGTGCATTCTGTTCGACTACCTGCTGCCCTTTACCTTGCTTGGGCTTGGTGGAATGTTCCGCGGCGTTCGTTTCACGGCGGATGAGCGGAAGAATACCATTCTTGCCGCGCTGCTGGGTACGCTGGTGGTGACTCTGCTTCGCTTTGGATGCCACGTGGTGTCCGGCGTGGTGATCTGGTATGCCCTGGATCTCGAGTGGTACGCGGATGACCCCACCCACATCGTGAACCGCTATCCTCAGCTTCTGTTTTCGCTGATCTACAACGGCTGGTATATGGTGCCGGAGGTCGCGGAAACGGCTGTGGGCGTGCCGATTCTCGCATCCGCTTTACGGCGAGTGAAGATATTTGGTGCAAGAGAGTCCCAACAACCTTGATTTTCCATACAAAGAATCCCGCTGAATCTCACAGAGACGGCGGGGTTCCTTTTCTTCTTGTCGAATTTTTCGGAATGGTTGCATTTGCCACAACCCTGTGGTATAATACCCTCAGTCTACTGAAGAAGGAGCTTGTCATGTCCAATCTTCTCATTGCCCTCTTGATCCTGCTGTATACCTGCCAGTCCGGCTTCTGCAATCTGTACCAGCGTCACTATCCCGGCGCGAAGGCGTTTTCCTCCCAGGTGTATTCCGTGTTCTACGGGATCATCGTGGCGGCGGCGACTCTCCTTTTTGCGCGTTTTTCCTTTGCACCGTCTCTGCCCACCGTTTTGCTGGGACTTTTCAACGGTGCGATTCTGGTTCTATATAACTTTATGCTCATCAGGGCAGCGGCAAGCGGTCCGTTTTCCATCGTGATGCTGTTCAATATTGCAGGCGGTATTCTCGTTCCGATGGTGTGGTCAATTTTGGTGGATCGAGCAGAACTTTCCGTTTTTGAGTATATCGCCATTGGGATCATGCTCGTGTCCTTTGTATTTCTCACACGGGAGGACAAGAAGGAAGAGGTGGCGATCAAGCCGGGATTTTTCCTGAACTGTACCTTCCTTGCGCTGGCAAACGGGATTTATGGAACCATTTTGAATATTCAGAAGAATCTGGTGAGAGACACAGAAGACGCGGAGATGATCGTGATTACCTTTGGAATGTCGGCAGTGTTGGCAATGGCACTTCTTCTGACGCAGGCTGGGAAGAACGTGTTCCCCAGTTTCCGGCAGAACGGCAAGTCGACTCTGTTTTTGATTCTGGCATCCTTGTCTGCCGCAACGGCTGTGAATACGCTGATGTACGCCCTCGGACTCATGAACGTGGCAGTGCTGTACGCCATGGAGCAGGGCGGGGTCTTGATGGTATCGGTCTTGTGGTCGGCGGTGCTTCTGAGAGAAAAACTGGGGCGGAACAAGATTGTGGGACTCCTTCTCGCCTCCATCGCCATCTTTGGGCTGGGGATTTTGCAGAGTGTGGGCTGAGCCAATGCCAAAGGGAGACGACGCGTGCGCCTCTCTTTTTTCGTTGAAGGGGAAAATCCGAGAGATTTCTCCTATTTAAGGAAGGTTTTTTCTGAAAAATCGCAGGAATTTACCAAAACTGTTTTGACATCCGGTGGTTTGTGTGGTATAATAAAGTATTCAGAATGTATAATCGGAGATTTCTATGATCATATTGGGGATCGACCCCGGCATTGCCATTGTGGGCTGGGGTGTGATCGACTACGGCGGCATCGGAACCAAGCCCAAACCCATCGATTACGGCGCCATCACCACCCCCTCCTCCATGAAAACGGAGGATCGTCTGTACGAGGTGTACCGGGAGCTCTGCGCGGTGATTCACACCTATCATCCCGAGGCGGCTGCCATTGAAGAACTGTTTTTCAACACCAACCAGAAGACGGGGATTATCGTGGCGGAAGCCCGTGGCGTGATCCTTCTGGCGTGTCGGAGCGGCGGCGTACCCATTTACGAATACACCCCCTTGCAGATCAAAAATGCGGTGGCGGGGTACGGACGGGCGGACAAGCATCAGGTGATCGAGATGGTCACCCTGTTTCTGGGACTGAGGGAGCCCCCAAAGCCGGACGATACGGCTGACGCGCTGGCTGCCGCGATCTGCCATGCTCATACGGGAACCTCCCGGCTGGCGGAATACTACAACAAGCCTACCACCATGGCGGGAAAAATCGGTCAGGAGGGGAAGGGCAGCCGCAGTGCGTGGGCAAGCAAGCTGGGCGGTGCCAATGCGGAGGTTCTGCACCGGGCGGAAAAACTGGCGAAGCAGAGTGAAAAAAAGCACAACGAACCATAACGACG
>JAZSQX010000268.1:0-2709 GCA_045538235.1 Eubacteriales bacterium | reverse complement strand
GATCCGACTTCTTCGACATGGAATGGGCCAAGAACGCCGCTCCCATCACGGAACCCGTTCCCGCAGGAAAAGCCGACATTCATGCCGATTTTGGTGCCTTCTGCTATACCCAGCTCCGTCACAGCCTGTGCCACGGATGGGCATCGGGTCCTGCTCCCTATCTGGCAACCAACGTCCTCGGCATCACCCCCGTGGAACCCGGTTGCAAGACCGTCCGTTTCGCTCCCCACCTCTCCGGTCTGGACTGGGCAAGCGGTACCTATCCCACTCCTATGGGCGACATCGAAGTGGAAATCAAGGGCGACCGCGCTCTGTGCAAGGCTCCCGACGGCGTAAAGGTTCTGAAAGACTGATTCGCCCAACAAAAAAACACACAATCGGAGGAATCTCTCATGATACGCGATACCGTATATGAATCCCGCACCTGCCGCACTTTTGACGAATCCGTCACCGTGACCCGAGAAACTCTCGTGGAACTCATCGAAACGGCGCGACTCTGTCCCAGCGCACGGAATCTCCAGCCGCTGAAATACCGTCTGGTTTACGAAAAGGAAGAATGCGAGGAATTATTGGCGCTCACCAAATGGGGCGGCGCGCTTCCCGACTTGAAGCTGCCCCCGGACGGACACCATCCGGTCGCTTTTCTGGTGGTGTGCGCTGACACCTCTCTCGGAGAGATCTCGCCCTTCACCTATTTTGATGCGGGCATTGCGTCCCAGTCCATTCTGCTGGATGCCTGTGAACGGGGACTGAGTGGGTGCATTCTCGGCTCCATCGTGCCGGAGGATGTGTCCCGCGCCCTTCTGATTCCGAAAAAATGCAAGCCTCTCGTCGCCATTGCCCTCGGAAAATCGGACGAAACCGCCATCGTTTGCAATGTCCCAGCATCGGGCAGTATTCAGTACTACCGGGATCGGGGCAATCTCCACTACGTGCCGAAGCGCTCCGTGGAAGAGCTGATTCTGGAATGATGTACACCGTATTTGCCGTGGCGCTCTCTGCCGCGCTCATCGTTCTCACCGTCACTCCTCTGCGAAAGCCTGAAAAACGCAAGCGGATTGCCCTTCTCGATGGGATTCTTGCCACCCTCGGCGGGATTCTGCTGATTGCGGTTGGCATCCTCGCCCGCCTTTCCCTTTCCGACGAATCTCTGGATGCCGAATGGGTAGTGTGGGCATGGGGACGGCTGGTGGTTTACTATAAGCTCTCCCTCCTGGCAGTTGGGGGGATTCTGGGATTTCTTCTCCTCTCCCTTTTTGTGGGGCGGCTGGATCCGAAGCACGAAACGCCCACCCGTCCTCTCATGCGGATTTCCGTTTCCCTGGCGTCGTCCATTCTGTTCCTGCTGGTCACGCCCTTTTACGCCTATATGCTGCAGAACACAGCTCTGCCCATGGTGGAATACGTGCTTTTCTCCGGCATTGGGGAAGCACTCCTCTTCCGGCTGATCCCCGCTCTCTCACATAATTCGGTGAAAACAACGTGACAGAATGGGAGAAATGGGATGAAAACTCCCGAAAAATCCCCCAAAACCCTTGTTTTTTTCCCCCGTTTGTGTTAGAATGTACCATATTCTCCGTGAAGACCCTTCGCGGCACTTTACCGAAAGAAAGGTTGTTTTATGACTCGTACCAAATCGGGGATTCTGGCGTCTCTTCTCACGCTGATTCTCCTCTTTACCATGATAACGGCGACCCTTCCCGTCTCCGTCCACTCCGCCTCCGGAACGCTCTCCTCCACGGTGAACATTGCCACGGCAGACCGAAACGTGGAGGGACTCGGCTACAAATGGGACAACCGCGAGGACGTTCTGACCCTGAACGGTCTCCACATTGACACGGATTCCCCCTACGGTCTCCGTCTGCCCCACAACTGCACGGTAATTTTGGAGGGAAACAACACGATCAAAGCCGCCAAGTACGGTGTTGCCTGCTCCGGGACCATCGTGTTCAAGGGCTCCGGCTCCCTCACCATCGAGGCGGGGGAAGTCGGTATGCTGCTTCTCTCCCAGGATGATACCCACAAGGTGCGCATCATCGACGGCAAGTACACCATCACCGCAGGAAAAACGGGAATTGACAGCGAAATCGCCAGTTTTTCTCTCGCCGGTGGCTCCATGAAGATCACCGTACCGGAAACGGGTGCCTACGCCATCAACGGACGAGTGGTCAACCTGGTGGGCGGTTCCTTCTCTGCCAACGCTCCCGTCAACGGGATTCATTCTCTGACGGTGGAAAGCATTCACCTGGATATCACCGCCTCTGCCCCCGCACTCAGCGGAAAGAATCTGGCGATTGACCACATCAAATTGAAGAACGGCGGCGAATATGCCGGAGAAAACGCCATTTCCGCAACCGCTCTTGCCGTATCCCGCACCAGTCTCGTCTTCGGGGAAACGGTGCCCGGCTGGGTGGACTATATTCTGCTGGTGGTTCTCATCGGCGGAATCGGTGCGGCGATCTTCGGTCCCGCGCTCCATCGCAAGAAAAAAGCCAAGGCTCTGTATGAACGCCTTGCCAAAGAGGGCTATATTCACCCAGACAACGAAAACAAATAATCCCGCTCTGCCGCATCGAATCACGCTATGTGACCATGCGGCAGTTTTCATTTTGATTTCAAGAAATTCTCTTGACTATGCGATGTCTTTGGGTGAAGCGGAAAAAGCTGTCTTGAACGAATCCCGTAAAAAAGCGACAACTCCCCGACCAT
>JAZSQX010000245.1:0-11565 GCA_045538235.1 Eubacteriales bacterium | reverse complement strand
GCTGTTTTTTTTGCCGTTATTTCACAAAACACAAAAAAGGCTGCCGCTCCGGGGGGAGAGACAGCCTTTCGATTGTGATTGGATTGGTGTGCGATGCGAGTTAATCTTCGATCATCTGAATCAGAACTGCTTCGTAGACCTTTGCACCGCTGTTCGCCTGGAAGATTACGGTGAGAGTTTTGCCGGTGAATTTCTGCATATTGGCAAGGGCTTCGCCGAAATCGAAGGTGTAATCGGAGCCGTTCTTGATGGTTTTGCTGATGGTAGAAGGTACAATCAGGAATTCATTATTGGTGGTGTAATAACCGAACTTCATGGTGACGGTGCCGTCGATATTGGACTTGAAGGAGAAGACTTTGTTGCGGATCGCGTTCACGAAGGAGTCGGCGGAATATTCAATGCCGGTTCCTTTTTCGGTGCTTTCGTCATCATAGTCCTTATTCAGAGGTCCTTCATCGGGAACGTATTCTTCGCCCTTTTCCAGGTCAATGACCAGAGGAGGCAGGTATTCACCCTTCACAACGAGGCAAACAACGAGGTAATCGTAGTTGTCCAGAGGAACGCGAATGCTTTCGTTCTTGTAAGCGGCAACACGGTCGCAGGCATTGGGATTGACTTCATCATAGAGCTGTGCGAAGGTAGCCGTGTCGGGGCCGGGGAGATCCCTAACGTCATTGGTACGGTAACTGTAAAGATAACCGTCGTAGGAGGGCTTTGCGCTCAGATACGTCTGATAGAGGTTGTAGGTGAAGCCGATGCCGGCAGTGTTCAGTTCCGAGTGCTGGACATCCAGAACGATGGGGAAGTAGAATTCTGCATCAGCAGGATCACCGCCATCGGGAAGGAATGCGAATACCAGGTAGGAGTACTTCTTCAGAGCTGTTTCATCCATGGTAATGGAAGCGGCGCTGGATTTGGTCACGGTAGCAGTGCCGTAGTAAGTCGCTCTGCGGTAGTTATAGTAGAAATCATCGGGCGCAACGGAATCAAAATCACTGCTGTAGTAGTACCAAACTTCACCGGTGCCTTCGGTTTTGAAGTAAATCTTTTCATCCAGAACATAAGGTGCCAGAGAGAAGCCGGTTTCGGACACGATGTCCAGTTCTACCACGACAGGGCAGTAGTACTTTCCGTTTTCATCCACCAGCATGATAGCGATGTAGGGGTAGGTGGAGGCATAAGAGGCGGTGTATTCGATGTAACGATAGAGGTCTTCTGTCACATCCACGGTGCCGCGGTATCTGTTGGAGGTGGTGTTGTTGTAATTCTTCTTGAAGTCCTCGATGGAGGGCGTCTTGTCGCTCTTCGTGTAGTAGTACCAGACTTCACCGTCGAACTTGGTCTTGAAGCGGATCTCGGATGCGGAACGCACGTCGGGACCGGAAGAGAAGCCGGTGGTGTAGTCGATGGAAATCACGAGGGGCTGGAGATAATCTCTGGAGGAGTTGCGGATCGCCATGATCATGTAGGGGTAATCGTCAACGTAAGAGGTGTTGTAACGAATCTCGGTTGCGGTACCCCGGGTGATGGTGTCGCTGTCGCTGTATCTCGCTGCGTTGAATTCCGACTTGAAGGTTTCTGCAGAGGGCAGATCTTTGGTTTCAGAATAGTAGTAATACAGGGTGCCGGAGAGTTCGGGCGTGAGATTGATGAGACCGGGGGTTTTCACAGCAGGCACCTGGGAGAAGCCGGTGTAGCCCACGGAGAGGGTCACGGGAGTGTGGAATAGACCGTTGCTTCCCTTCAGCATGAATGCTACGAAGCCGTAGGAATCCAGGTAAGATTCAGACAGCGTGCAGGGATATGTCTTGCTGGAGGTGACGGAAACCTGTCCCTTGAGAGCGGATTCGGTATCCGTGTAGACGTCAACAAACTCGATCTGGTTGAGTGCATCACCGTCGGAGACGTAGCACCAGTAGAGGACACCGCTGGTGGATGTCTTAAACTTCACGGTGGAGGTATCTTCCAGATAAGGTTCCGTGGCGAACCCATTGCCGGAAGCGGTAACGCTGTTCACAACGATGGGAGCAAACTTCTTGGTGCCGGCTCTCAGCTGAATCACGACGTAATTGAACTTTCCGACCACTTCGTTTGAGTAGGTTTTCTGGGAAACGACTTCGCCGTCTTCTACCTTAAAGACCTTCCCATAAGTAGCGGCGTTAAAGAATGCGTCGTAATTGTTGGCAGAGGGAAGGAGATCGCTGTTGGTGAAGTAGTAGTAGACTTCGCCGTCCTCGGAAGGGATGAAGTTCAGGTAGTAGTCCGTACCGTCAGAGGTTACGAAGGGATCCATGTCAAAAGCATTCTGGGTTGTACTGGAGCCCGTGTACTGTTCCTGAGCGAAGATGGCGGTGAGATTGTTGCCGATTTCAAATTCGCCGGGCATCATCGTGGCGTTGAAGCCGCTGGCATTGACGTTCACCTTGGAGATGGTACCGTCGCCGGATGCCTTGGTGTTGGCTGCACCGTACTTCACGTTCAGTTCCGCTACGTTGGTACCGGAATAGATATTCAGCGTGGAGGTGGTTTCCAGGGTGAGGACGTCGATCATGGTGGCGTTCACCAGAGAAACGGATCCGCCGCCTTCGATGACCAGTTCCTTCACGACACAGTTGTCAAAGCGGACGTTGGCACCGCCTCTGACGGTGAGCGTGCTGTTGAACTTACAGCCGGAGAAGGTGATGGTACCGGAGGATGCGCCCTCGCTGACGATGTTTCTGCCGTTGAACGTGGTGTTCATGATGGCAATATCGCCCTTGGTGATTACGTTGTTTTCAGAAGCCGCACCGCTGTCGCGGGAGGTGGCATTGGCATTGAAGATGGCACCGGCGGCGCGGTAGAGAATGGTCAGCGCTTCCGCACGGGTCAGAGTGTTCTTCGGCTTGAAGAGATAGGAACCGTCGGACTGCTTATAACCGTTGGTGAGAGAAGCATATTCCGCGCGGAGTATGTAATCGGTAAAGTTGGAAGAAACCGAGCCGATGTCCGAGAACTGAGAAGCCTCAGGCTTTGCGCTCGCGGGCAGATCCAGATACCGAACCAGAAGAGAGATCGCTTCTTCACGGGTGATAGCGGCATTGGGAGTCGCATTCGTGCCGTAATTCAGAATGTAACCCTGAGCGGCTGCCTTCTGGAAGTAGGGGTAGAACCAGTCAGAGGTGGTGACATCCTTGAAGTTGATATTCGTAGTTGCCGTGAGACCGAAGGTTTCATCCAGCATTTTGATGAATTCCGCACGGGTCACGTTGCCGTCGGGCTTGAACTGGTAGGTGCCGTTGGTCTGCTTGTACCCGTTGAGAACATTCTTCTCCACGAGGTACGGGATCTGACCTTGTGTCCATGCCCAGTGACCGGAAACGTCGGTGAACGTTACCTCAGCAGCCTGCATCACGGACGCAGCACAAACCGAGAGGATCACCACAAGCAGGACGGAAATGAGTCGCTTGAGATTTTTCATAAAATTCCTCCATTTGTATCTTGAAATACAGAAATAGATATACATGAGTATTATACCACAATTGCGAAAATTATCAAGAGTAAAATGATACTATTTTTTGATTTTTTTGTGAAAACTGGATAATTTTGCCCTTTTTGGTGCCGATAGAACGCGATTTTTCCTCCCGGAAGGGTTAGACGTGCCAGAAAAGGAAAAGTTCCCATTTTCCGAAAACTTCCTTTTGAACGATAGAGGGAAGGTTGGATGTACCGTATTTTTGTGTTTTTAACAATTAACTCTTGATTACTGTCTTGACTTTCAAGGAAAAATGTGATAAGATAGGCATACGAAAATATGTGGCAATTTAAGGAGACTGGAATGAATAAAAAGCAGATCGACATTTTGTGCGACTATTTTCTCCATTCAGCTCTGCATTTGACGGCGCTGGAAGAGCAGTGTCTGCGGAAAATCTGTGCACCGGATCTTTCTGTCCGGGAGCTTCACGTTCTGGAAGCCGTCTCCAGTTTGCAAGGTCAGTCGAGAGGAACCATGGCGGAGGTAGCGCGGTATTTGCATTTATCCCCCGCCTCTCTGACCGCGTCTGTCAACGTCCTGGTGAAGAAGGGTTACGTATGGCGGCAGTATTCCTCCGAAGATCGGCGGGTCATTTGGGTGAGGTTGACGGAAAAAGGGGAAGAAGCCAATCGGCGGTATCTGGAATTTGAGCGAACCATGATTTATGAGGTTGGCAAGGATTTAGACGAAACCGTATCGGATGCCTTGATTGAAACGCTCTTCAAAATGAGTGACTATCTGGAAAAGAGCGCGGAGAATGCGGAAGAGACTGCGGAAAATCCTGCTTGATGGCATGGCTGTGGAATTTGACTTTTGTCTGATTCTGCGGCTTTTTTGTTTTCGATGGTTCTTTGTGAGTTTTGTCAATTTCTTAGAATACTGTCCTTTGAAAATCCACGAATTACCTATTGCGGGAAGTGACTATTATATGTTAAACTATAAATTGTATGAACCGATCGATTTATTTTTTAGAAAACAGGAGGGTAACATGGATTTTTCTACCCATCAGCCCGTCAGAATCCTCACGGGGGCGAACTGCGTAAGAGAACACGCGGATTTGTTTGCACAGTGCGGAAAACGTGCCCTGATTGTCACCGGAAAATCGTCCGCGGATCGCTGCGGTGCCATGGAGGACGTGGCGGCGGCACTCTCGGCGGCTGGCTGTACGTACGTGCGCTTCGGAAGCATTCCGGAAAATCCCCCCGCTCCCATGTGTCATGAGGGAGGCGAGGTGTGCCGGAGAGAGGGTTGCGATTTCGTCATTGGTATCGGCGGCGGTTCGGCTCTGGATGCGGCAAAGGCCATTGCGGGATATGCCGCCAATCCCCAGTGCGGCATGATGGATCTCTTTGACGACGCACTCCGGACGAAGGACTGCCTGCCCATTATCGCCATTCCCACCACCGCCGGAACGGGAAGTGAAGCCTGCCGGTACTCTGTTCTCACCATCGACGACGGCAGAAAAAAGAGAACCTTCAAGCATTCCTCCGCATACGCCCGTTTCGCTTTCGTATGTCCCCGGTACACCGATACCTTGCCCCACGACTATACCGTTTCCACGGCACTGGATGCCTTGGCTCACGCGGTGGAGTCCTACCTCTCCCCCAAGTCCACGGCCGTATCCGAGGAAGCCGCTCTGTTCGCCGCAAAGGAAATCTGGGACGTGATCTTCTCCCGGGAAAGTGCGGCAGAATATACGGCGGAAGAGAGGGAACGGCTGTCCTATGCGGCTACGGCGGCGGGGATTGCCATTGACTACACCGGAACGGGATTCCCCCATCCCTTGGGATACAGCATTACCCTGACACGGGGCATTCCCCACGGAAAAGCCTGTGCGATTTTCGAGGGTGCATTCCTCAAGTACAACATGATTACCAAAGAGGGAAGAGGTCGTGCGGAAGCCCTGGCGGCACATCTGGGAACCACCACCGACGAGATGATCACGCGGATTCCAGAAATGAGCGGAGTCAGCCTTCGGATTTCCCCGCAGGAACGGGAAGAGTTGATCGACCGGGTGGCAGGTGCCGGCAATTACTCGAACAGCCCCTACGTCATTTCCCGCGGCGAGATGTCCGATATTTACACCCGCCTGTTCGGGGAACCATAACAAAACAGCAAAAACTGCCGCAGAGAGGAGCGAGTTTCCCCGACGCGGCAGTCATTTTTTGCTTTTTCGAAAACAAAACAGGGGAGACCTTCTCAAAGGCAACTCCCCTGTGTGATTTCGTGCGACGAGCTGATTAGCCCAGCTTCTTTACGATTTCTTCGGTATCGGAAGCGATCATGAGTTCTTCGTTGGTGGGAAGAACGTAAACCTTTACTTTGGAATCGGGTGTGGAGATTTCAACGGTGTTGGGCTGGTGGTGAATCTTAGCGTTGAGTTCGTTGTCGATCTTTACGCCAAAGAATTCCAGACCTGCGCAAGCTCTTTCGCGGAGCTCGGTGTTGTTTTCTCCCATACCGGCGGTCCATACGATGGCATCAACGCCGTCCATAGCAGCGGTGTAGGAGCCGATGTACTTCTTGATCTGGTAAGCCAGAGTGAATGCAGCACGACGAGCCTTTTCATTGCCTTCCAGAATAGCAGCTTCGATGTCACGGCTGTCGGAGGAAATGCCGGATACGCCGAGGAAACCGCACTGCTTGTTCAGGTAAGCGTCTGCCTGAGCGGGAGTCCAGCCTTCGCGTTCCATCAGGAAGGGAACGATGGCGGGGTCGATGGAGCCGCAGCGGGTACCCATCATCACGCCTTCCAGAGGAGTGAGACCCATGGAGGTGTCCACGCACTTGCCGCCCTTAACCGCGGAGATGGAGGAACCGTTACCGATGTGGCAGGTGATGATCTTGGTTTCTTCTACGGGCTTGTCGAGAAGCTTTGCCATTTCGCGGGAAACGTAGCGGTGAGAGGTACCGTGTGCACCGTAGCGGCGGATGTGGTACTTTTCAGCCATTTCCGCGGAAATACCGTAGGTGTAAGCCTGTTCGGGCATGGTCTGGTGGAATGCGGTGTCGAATACGAGAACCTGGGGCGTGTTCGGCATCACAGCGAGACAGCCCTTGATCCCCATGATGTGAGCACCGGTGTGCAGAGGAGCGAAGTCGCGGCAGAGTTCCAGCTTTTCCAGAACTTCGTCGGTGAGAAGAACGGATTCAAAGAAGTAAGGACCACCGTGCACCACTCTGTGACCAACGGCTTCGATTTCGTTCATGTCGGAGATCACGCCGGTTTCCGCGTCGGTGAGGTACTTGATAACGATTTCGGTCGCAACGGCGTGGTCGGGCATCGCATAGTCTGCCTTGATCTTTTCGCCGCTTTCGCCCTTTCTGTGTTCAATACGACCGTCGATGCCGATTCGTTCGCAGATACCCTTTGCCAGAACGCTTTCGGTTGCTGTGTCAAAGAGCTGGTACTTGAGGGAAGAAGAACCTGCGTTTACAACTAATACTTTCATTTGAGAACAAATCCTCCGAATATAAAAATAATATTTGACAGTAGGTAAAATATCGGATATAATTATATATGATTATTCTGGGAAAAACAAGATATTTCAAACACTTTGTAGGAAGAAATAAAAAAAGATGAAATCATGCGCCATAATTTGTGAATGTAATCCAATGCATCTTGGCCATTTTTCGGTCATCCGTGCCGCAAAAGAAGCTTTTGGGGAGGATTGTGTCGTGATCGGGGTGATGAGCGGCAGTTTGATGCAGCGGGGAATCCCCGGACTCTACGATCCCTACACCCGGGCGGAGGCGGCGATCCAATGCGGAATGAATCTGGTGGTGACCCTTCCGTTCCCATGGAGCAGTGCCGGTGCGGAGCATTTTGCCATGGGCGGTGCTGCGGTGGCGGGGGGACTTTTGGCGGAGGGGCTGTGCTTCGGCTCCGAATCGGGGAACATGGCAGTCCTCGGGAAAGCCGCCGAAATCCGACGGAGCCGTGCCTATCTCGATGCGGTGAAGCGAGCCGATCGGGAGGGAAGAGGAATGGGAACGGCGGTGCTGTACGACGAGGTGATGGCATCCCTGGGACTGTCTGAGCCTCTCGGCGCCAACGATAAACTGGGGACGGAATACCTCATTTCCGGAGAACGGTTCGCCATCACCCGCTTCCATGCTCATCTGCGCCTGTCCGATACCGCCCATGCCTCCGATCTCCGAGCGATCATTCGGAAAACGGGACTGGACGATCCGGCGTGTCGGAAAGCGATGCCCGAGGAGGCGCTGGATGTGTTCCGCCGGAGTGAAGCCTGTGGGGAGGAGCGGTTTTCCTTCCTGCTCTTTGCCCATTGCCGCCTGCTGACGGAGGAGGAATCCAACCCCATTCTCCGCTACGCCGCCCGGATTGCCAGAGAATCGGAAAACGAAACGGTCTTCTGGGAGAATCTTCCCACAAAAAAATATCCCCTCGCCCGATTGCGCCGGGAAATCCTCTTTTCTCTGCTGGGGGTAGGGGAATCCTATCAAACTCCGCCTGCCTTTACCGTTCTCCTTGGGGCGGATGAGGTGGGACGGCGGTATCTCCGAGAACGGGGAAAGGCGTTTACCCTTCCCGTCATAACAAAACCCGCCGACACCGAGGGCTTATCGGATACGGCGGTGAAGCAGTACCGACTCCACGGTGCGGCGGATGCGTTTTATGGCTTATGCAGAGGATGGCGGGCGGATGAAATGATCCGTCGGCACCCGTACATGGGGGAATGAATCACTGAATCAGTTCCCTTACGCGGAACGTGGCTCCGATTTCTTTGGCGATTTGTGCACAGCGTTCGATGTCTGATTCCGGAATGGTATCCCGTACCACGGTGAGAACCACCTTCGGCACGTAGCGAACCACCTCTCTGGCGAATTTCAGAACCCCCATAAAGGTATCTTCTCCGAATCGAGGGTGGCAGATCTTGGTGTATGTATCCGAATCCGCAGCGTTGAGGCTGATGGAAACGCAGTCCACCAGTCCCCGGAACAGGGGCGCGGTGTCCTCCGAGAGAATCAGAGAAGCGTGGCCGTTGGTGTTGACCCGGATGGGAGTGGTGGAAATTTCCCGGATGGCGCGGCAAGCGGAGAGCATATCGTACAGACGACAGGTGGGTTCTCCATAGCCGCAGAAGACAATTTCGTTGAAGTTGTTCAGATTGTAGGACATGAGATCGGCGAGGATTTCCTGCAGGGTGGGCTCCCGTTCCAGCTTCAGATCGGGATAGGGCTCGCCTGGGGCAACCTCCCGCACGCAGAACGTACAGCGATTGGTGCAGTGCCCCGTGATGTTCACGTACAAATTGTTTTTGATCACGTAAGTGAGTACCATAATTCCTCCTTGCTTCCGAACAATCGGGAGTCAGGTGTTGTATCGCGTCTCCGCACCGGTGGGGGAAACCCATTTCCGGCATACAGAAGCGCTGTCCGGATTACCGGGAAATGCCGAAGAATGTCATGGCGTTGCGGCTGGTCAGTGCTGCCATTTCTTCAAAGGTTCTGCCACGGAGATCTGCGACCACCTGGCAGGTGTATTTCAGGTAACCGGAATGATTCAGTTCCCCTCGATGGGGAACCGGGGGAAGATAGGGGCAGTCCGTCTCAATGAGAATTTTGTCATCGGGAACCACCGCGGCGGCTTCCTTTACCTTCACCGCGTTTTTGTAGGTCACGGGACCGGAGAAGGAGATGTACCATCCTTTTGATGACAACTGTCGGGCAACCTCCGCGCTTCCGCTGAAGCTGTGGAGAACGCCGAGGGTTTCGGGATGCTTCGCCAGCATGGCAAGGGTGTCCCCCTGAGCGTCACGGGAATGAATGACCACGGGCAGGGAAAGACGCTGGGCGATGGCAAGCTGGGCTTCAAAGAAGTACGCCTGCCGCTCCGTGTTGATCTCGTCGTAGTGGTAATCCAGCCCGATTTCCCCGATGGCGCGGACTTTTTCGTGCTTCGCCATCTCTTCGATCCGGTAGAGCGCCCGCCCCACCTCGGCAGCCGGCACCTCCTGGGCATCGTAGGGATGAATCCCCACCGTGGCATAGACGAAATCGTACATTTCCGCCAGGGAAACGGAATTCGCAGAGGAGGTGAGGCTGGCACCCACGTTCACAATGTGGGAAACGCCCGCTTCGTGAACGTGGCGGAGTGCGCCGTGAGTGCCGCCTTCAAATTCTTCGTCAAACCGATGATCGTCGTAATGGGCGTGGGAATCAAACAGCGTTGTCATTACCGCACCCGTTCTCCCAGAGGTGTTTCGGGATCGAGGAAGATCACACGGACGGTTTCTTCCCCGGATGCGAGAATCATACCATTGGATTCGATACCGCAGAGTACAGCGGGTGCCAGATTGGCAACGAGGACGATCTTTTTGCCAACCAGCGCGTCGGGTTCATAGAATTTTGCAATGCCGGAAACCACGGTGCGCTGTTCGTAGCCGAGATCCACGGTGAGTTTCAGCAGTTTCTTTGCCTTCGGCACCTTTTCACAGGCCAGAATCTGGGCGGTCCGCAGTTCCACCTTCATGAAATCGTCAATGCCGATCTGGGCAATGCCCTCGGGCTTTTCCGGCTTCTGTGCTGCCTTTTCTGCCGCCTCTGCTGCTTTCATAGCGGCTTCCCGTTCTGCTTCCAGTTCTGCCAGCAGTTTGGCTTCGTCAATGCGGGCGAAGAGGGGAGAGGCTTCTCCCGTTGCCTTGCCGCTTGCGAGACCACCGAAGGCGGAGAGGGAGTCAAAATCTCTGAGATCGGAGCCGATCTGGGCAAAAATGCTGTCGGCGGTTTTGGGCATCAGGCTTTCGAGCATCACAGCACCGAAGCGGATGGTTTCCAGCAGATTGTAGAGAACGGTTCCCAGACGGGGGCGGTTGTCCTCGGATTTTGCCAGCGCCCAGGGAGCGGTTTCGTCGATGTACTTATTGGCGCGGCGGAGCATGGAGAACACATCGGCACAGGCATCGGCGATGTGGAAGGTGTCCATGTTGGAAGTAAATGCCCGAACGGCCTCAAGAGCGGCTTCCTTCAGCTCGGCATCGGGACCTTCTTCTCCGGCGGGGGCGGGAATGATGCCGTCGAAATACTTCTTCGTCATGGCAACGGTACGGGAAACCAGATTGCCAAGGTTGTTGGCGAGGTCGGTGTTGTAGCGTCCGATGATGGCTTCGTAGGAGATGGAGCCGTCGGTGGCGTAGGGCATTTCGGAGAGGGCATAATAGCGAACGCCGTCCACGGAGAAGCGCTTTGCCAAGTCATCCGCATAAATCACGTTGCCGCGGGACTTGGACATTTTGTCCGTGCCGAAATTGAACCAGGGGTGACCGAAAATCTTCTTCGGCAGGGGAATGTCGAGGGACATCAGGAAGATGGGCCAGTAAATGGAGTGGAAGCGCACGATGTCCTTGCCGATCACGTGAACGTCCGCAGGCCAGTTCTTCTTGAATTTTTCCGGCTGATCCTCAAAGGACTTGTCGGGATCGTAGCCGATGGCGGTGATATAGTTGGTCAGAGCATCCAGCCAGACGTAGGTCACGTGCTTGGGATCGAAATCCACGGGAATGCCCCACTTGAAGCTGGTACGGGAAACGCAGAGATCCTGGAGCCCCGGCTTTAAGAAGTTGTTGATCATTTCCTTGCGGCGGGATTCGGGCTCCAGGAATTCGGGGTGATCCTCGAAATGCTGCATCAGACGATCGGCGTACTTGCTCATCTTGAAGAAATACGCTTCTTCCGTGGTGAGCTGAACCTCTCTGCCGCAGTCGGGGCATTTGCCTTCCTTGAGCTGGGTTTCCGTGAAGAAGGATTCACAGGGCGTGCAGTACCAGCCTTCGTAGTGACCCTTGTAGATGTCGCCCTTGTCGTACATTCTCTTGAAGATCTTCTGAACAGCCGCTTCGTGGTAATCGTCCGTGGTGCGGATGAAGTGGTTGTAGCTGGCGCCCACCAGATTCCAGATTCCCTTGATTTCCGCAGCCACGTTGTCCACGTATGCCTTGGGGGGAATGCCGGCAGCCAGTGCCTTGTTTTCGATTTTCTGACCGTGTTCATCGGTACCGGTGCAGAAGAATACGTCAAAACCCCGCTGTCTC
>JAZSQX010000031.1:0-2360 GCA_045538235.1 Eubacteriales bacterium | reverse complement strand
AGAACGAGGGGCTTCCCGATACAGGCAGCCAGCCGCCGTCTCGTAAAGGCGATTCATCACGGCGGCATCCCGAAAACCCGCCTGGTCGGAAAAACAGGGAAGGGCGATACGATAGGAATGCCGCCCCTCCGAGGATATGAGAAAGAGCGTGTGGGTCATGGATGCCTCCTTTGCCAATTCAGGTTGGTGGGAACGCAGGCATCGGAAAACCTGCATCCCCTTTTACGAAAGGATCGAATGATGAACCAAATTGTCGATAGTCTGTCGGGGACGGCGTGGGATTTTTCCGCCCCCCGGACAAACAAATGCCGATTCCCACCTTTGATGACATCCTTCAGAAATTCGCCCGCCGCTGTGTTATGAACATCCATCTGAAACGGATGGGCAAGAAGCCGGAGTATCTGGAAAAGGTCATTCACCTGATCCGGCAGTACGGGTGCCGGCGGGTACAGCTGGTGAAAGGGTACTTCAACCAGGAGATGATCGACAAAGCCCACGCAAACGGAATTCTGTGCAACGTGTTCTGGGCGGACAATCCGGCAGAAGCGGACACCTTCCTTGACATGGGCATCGACGTGATTCTGACAAACGACTACTACCAAATCGCCCGGGTTGCGGCGAAACGGAAAAAATACAAAGCGATCTGACCCTGTGACGGCAGATCCGAAAGAGAGGCTTATCGATGTCTCAGTTATCCCCTCTGGCTGACCGCGCCAGACCTCTTGATTTCGACGATATCGTGGGACAGCCCCACCTGTTCGGCGAAAACGGCATTCTCCGAAAAATTGTCCGCCGCGGTGTGATTCCCTCTATGATTTTCTTCGGTCCCCCCGGATGCGGCAAGACAACGGCGGCATCCATCATTGCGGGACAGTGCGGCAAGCAGCTGTATAAACTCAACGCCACCACCGCGTCTCTCCAGGATATCCGGGACGTGGCGAAGGAAACCGGCTCCATGCTGGGGGTCAACGGGATTTTACTGTATCTGGACGAAATCCAGTATTTCAACAAAAAGCAGCAACAGTCCCTCCTCGAGTATCTGGAGGATGGGAGAATTACGCTGATTGCTTCCACCACGGAAAATCCCTATTACTATATATATGATGCGCTCTTGTCCCGATGCTCGGTTTTTGAGTTTCGTCATGTGCCGGCGGAGGCGATTGAAGCCCGGATCCGTCGGGTGGCGGAAGAGGTATACCCCGATGTTCGGATGGAAGAGGAAGCGTTCCGCCTTCTTGCCAATTCCGCAGGAGGGGACGTGCGCCGGGGACTCACCATGCTGGAAGTGGCGGTGAACGGCGCGGATGAAGGGGAGAGCGGACGAATTGTCAGCCGGGATGTGATCGAAGCGCTGACTCCTTCCGTTTCCCAGAGCAGTTTTGACCGGGACGGGGACGTGCATTACGATCTCCTGTCGGGACTGCAGAAATCCATCCGGGGCTCCGATCCCGATGCGGCGCTGTTCTATCTGGCGCGGCTTCTTCAGGGCGGGGATTTGATTTCCCCCTGCCGCCGGCTGATGGTGATTGCCAGTGAGGACGTGGGACCCGCGTACCCCATGGCACCGGTGATCGTGCGTGCCTGCGTGGAAACGGCGCGGGAACTGGGACTGCCGGAGGCACGAATTCCCCTTGCCAATGCCGCGGTGATTCTGGCGACGGCACCCAAGTCCAATTCCGCCTATCTGGGATACGCCATGGCGGAGGAGGACATCCAAAAAGGGAAGGGCGCGGAAATTCCCACCCATCTGCGGAGTCCGAAATTCAAGGGATATCGGTATCCCCACGACTATCCTGGACATTGGGTGGCACAGCAGTATCTGCCCGATGATCTGGCGGGATCCCGCTACTACGAATTTGGGGATAACAAAACGGAGCAGGCGGCGCGACAGTATTTTGAGCGGATCAAAAACGGCGGAAAAACGGGCGAGTAACTGAGACTTTTTAGCAAATCAAAATGAAAAACGGACGGTGGAAGAAAATTCTTCGCCGTCCGTATTGTTTTGAGGAAACGGGGCATACTGAGAAGGAATCCAACAAGGAGGGTCAATATGTTCAAACACGAAAAAATGCTGTTCCATCCTGTAGCGGTGGAACGTCCCAATCCCCAGTATGCGGTGCTTCTGCAGGAGCAGTTGGGCGGCGGAAACGGGGAATTGAAGGCTGCCATGCAGTATATGTCCCAGAGCTTCCGCATCAAGGATCCCGAGATCAAAGATCTGTTTTTAGACATTGCGGCGGAGGAACTGGGGCATATGGAAATGGTGGCGCAAACAATCAATCTTCTGAACGGGCACGATGTGGATGCCAAGCAGGTCAGCGGCGGGGAAATCCAATCCCATGTTCTGTTAGGCCTGAATC